>JAIXZU010000004.1 GCA_027489415.1 Alphaproteobacteria bacterium | reverse complement strand
TTTGGTGTGAGCCAGCCACCGGTATTATTTGTGAACGGCATTCGTGTTGGAGAGCAAGGACTGCCACTTGACCGTTTGCAAGATGTTCTGAATTTCGTGAATGCGCGTATTCAGCGTGGTTTACCGGAACCACCGAAGTGAGGCTGAGCATATGAGTTCTTCACTACGGCATGCGCTTGTGAGCTTTAAAGAGCAGTTGGAGCGGCGGCAGCAAGACCGCCGCACTGACCGTATTGCTAAAACACGCGCAGAACAGGAAATGGAGCCGCTACCGCCAGTTCCCCTTGCGGCGAGTGGGGATGTGAGGGCGTTTTTCGGGCGCGTAAAGACCACTGTTGACGCCGATTGCGGCCGCTACCTTCAAGAAACCGTGGTAAATGCGGAGGAAGTACAAGGGAAAGAGGCAGCGGAAACGCCTGTGGCGGCCAATATTCATGTTGCACCGGGGGTACATGTACAGGCAATTTGGGAGCAGTGGAGCCGCTGCGAGGCATTAGTACCCAACACCTTTGACCCCACCGCCGGCGCCCCCAACCTGTGCGCCGCCCTGCTGATGAGTGAGATTGCTTACCTGATGCAGGAGAATTCGCAGAAGCCCATCATGCCCGGAGGGATGCTGATGAAGGTGCGGCAGTCCGTTCAGGCATTTTTGGACGGGCGGACGAATGATACCGTCACGCTGTTGAAAAACGTGCTGCACAACGACCCGCACAACCACAGCGTACTGATGATATTAAGCCAAGTGCTGTACTACCTTGCGGCCCGCGGCACCAACAACGTGCTGCCGGAAGCCCGCGATTTTGCCCAGCGCAGCACCATTTACAGCGACAAGCTGCGCCCTTCCCAACTGGCGCTTTACCGTTACCTTGCGCTGGCGACCGAGCGCGGTTTCGGCCCCGAGCGCACCATGGAATGGCTGCGCGACACCGGCATGCTGCAAGTGGGCACCATGGCGGAAAGCAACGACGGAATTATGGTGGAGCGCGGGATTGGCCTACGCTGCTGGTACCTGCTTTCGACCATTCCGGTAGAGTTATGGCAGGACAGCGAGCTGCTGGCGATTAAGGACCTTGTGACCAAAGTGATTGGTGGTGCCGCCGTTTACATGGCGTGGATACGCGGGCCCCTGCTGGCGGCGGCGAGCCTGAGCAAGACCCCCCTGCCCCATATTGATGAGATTGAGGAGCTGTTACAGTCCGCGCTCGTCAGTTTCAACGAAAATGCCAACGCCATGCGGCAGATGCCCCTGACCAGCAGCGACAAGCCCTGGATGCTGCGGGTGCGCTTTTTAAATGCCGTGGTGCAGGTGGCGCCAGTGCCCCAGTTTGACCAAGCCATGCTGCAAGTGGCCCTTGACGGCAAAGGCTGGAACGAAGGCAACAGCCCCGACCCCGAGCTGCGTGCCACCCTTGGCCTGCGCGAGGTGAGTTACTGGCGGCTGTGGGCGCTGGTATTGACGCCGTTTAAGGACGTGCGCCAGCCCTACCTGCTGCCTGCCGAAGAAACCCTGAATGACAGCGACATGCTGGCGGCTTGTGACCAGTTGCTGATGACCCTTGGAAATTCCGAGAAAGCGCTGATTAAAGCCCACCTGTGGGAAGACCTGAAGCCATGGATGGTGCGCTGGCAGCTTGACCACCTGCTGGCTGCCAGCACCGGCAGCAACAAGCCGCGCAGCCGCTTTGCGCCGAGCCTGCCGCCTTACACCAGCCTGTACCGCATTTGGCAGGAGCCGCCCATTTCCGCACTGCTGCCCAGCGAGATTATTGTGGAAAACGCGCGCCGCGGGGCCTTTGCCAGCCTGTTTGAGATTCAAGCCGCGATTGAAGGGGCGATGAAGCTGATTGCAGACCCCGTGCACGGCCTTGTGGCCAGCCAGAAACGCGCCCTTACGGCGGCCAACCGTTATAACCCCAAGAAGTTCGGCAGTGTGAGTACCGAGTTTGGTAGCAGCGGCGGGAGTGGTATCATCATGCTGCTGATGCCGGTGGGCGTGTTGGGGCTGGTGGCGGCTGTAGTGACCTTCAGTGCCAACTGGGGGCAGGCGTTGGGGCTGATACTGGCGCTGGGCGGGATTGCGGGCGTGATTGCTTTGAATGTGAAGAAATAAGCGGTTTTTGATACATGGTACTCGGTGTTCGGTAATCGGTTTTCGGTGTTGGGGGCAGATTTACAGGAAGTGCTTGCGAGAGGTAGGGGTTGCGCCGGCACGGTGGTATCCAGCAAAAATGGGATTTTTGCGGATACCATCCGGCTGGCGCGGTGGCTTCGACTTTTGGGGGGTGCAGCTTTGAGAGGGAAGGCTTGACGCTGGGGGTCCCGGGTCTGGGCACTCTTACCATTTTTGGGAAACATGGAGAGGGCCGCAGCCCGGGAAACAGGAGGGTTATTGCAGTGGGTATAAGATGAGAGTTGCCCCTTCTTTTTGACGGCCTTCGTGGATGCCGGCCTTCGCCGGCATGGAGGTGGGGTGAGGACTAGGGAGGTAGTGAGGGTTTTGCTGGGGTTGGTTGGGAAGGCTTGACGCGGGGGATCCCGGGTCTGGGCGAACTTACCAAACTGTTCCAGTTTGGAGTTCGCCGCAGCCCGGGAAGCAGGCGTTCTGGAGAGTGCCTAAGCCCGGGAAACAGGTGGCGTTCGGGAGGGCATGATTGTGGGAAGTGCTGGGTTGAGGTTGGGATGGTGCTTAGCAGAAGAAATGGGAAATTTGGATGATATGGCAGGGAGATGGTGGATTGGGTGTTGACAGCGCGGGTGAGGATGGGATAGAGGCAACCCATTAGGTGGCAAAAGGTGCCGCCCCAGAGATTATGACAACAGGCGAATACAGGGTATAACCATGGCAAAGCGCGGCGGAAACAGCATTTTCATCAAGATGGTCAGCACGGCCACCAAAGCCGATGGCAAAAAGACCGGTTACTTCTATGTAACCCGTAAGAACCCGAAGAGCCCCAACACCACTGAGAAGCTGGAAATGCGTCGTTATGACCCGGTTGTTCGTCAGCATGTGATCTTCAAGGAAGAAAAAATGAAGTAATTCGGGCTACGAATTCAAGCAGGGGCCAAAACGGCCCCTTTTTGTGCTTCCTCCTCCTCGCGTACACTTGTACGCGTCGTCGTCCTCATCCCAAAAATGGACTCGTTTATGACCGCCTGCGTGCAGTCCTGACTTTTTCTACCTGACTTTTCTAAGGTGAATTTTAGAGGGTGAGGTCGAGGGTGACGGGGATGTGGTCCGACGGTTGGGGTTTGGTGCGTTCGGGCTGGTGGTGTTCCACCGCCGTGATGTGGGGCGTGAGGGCGGGGCTGGTGAAGAGATAGTCGATACGGGCGCCGGTGTTGGGGTTACGGCCGTAGGTGCGGTAGTCGTACCATGAGTAGACCCCGCCTTCCTGAGAGGTCTGGCGGAAGCTGTCGGTGAGGTTATTGGTGGTTTGGAAGTCCCTCAGCCATTGCCGTTCCTGCGGCGTGAACAGCACCTGTTTGACCGAGCGTTCGGGGTTGGCGATATCCCGTTCGTCCGCGGCGATGTTGAAGTCCCCGCATATCACCAGTTTCGGGTACTTTTGCAGGGCGCGGGTGACGTAGGTGGTCAGGTGGCCGTAGAAGGCTTCCTTGAAGGCGAATTTTTCCGAAGTGGGGGATTCCCCGTTCGGGACATAGGCACTGATGATGCGGATGCCCTGCACGGTTGCGGCTATGAGGCGGGTTTGGGCGGCAAAGATGTCCGGCAGGTTTTCCGCGCCGAAGCCCATGGCGACGTCTTCGAGAGGATATTTGCTGACCAGTGCGACGCCGTTATAGGATTTCTGGCCGTGGAGCGCGACGTGCAGGCCCCGCTGAGTAAAGGTTTCGAGGGGAAAGAGTGTGTCCTCGACCTTGGTTTCCTGCAGACAGAGGACGTCCGGTGAATGGGTGTCCAGCCAGCCCTCCACGTGGGGCAGGCGTGTACGAAGGCTGTTGACGTTCCAGGTGGCGACTCTTATGACTTTGCTCATGACCCACCCTACCAGCAGTGCGCCCCAAGACGAAGCCTTAAACGGCGAGGAACTGCGCGCGATGTTGGCATCCGTGTTACCGGGCGCTGACATCCAGCTTCGTGACGACACCCACAAGCACCTGCACCATAACGAAATGGTTGACCACCATGGGGCCCACTTTTTTGTGACCATCCTGTGGGACGGATTTGCCGGAATGAGCCGCCTTGCACGCCACCGGATGGTGCATGACAAGCTTGCAGATGCTTGGAATTCCAAGAAAATACATTCCCTGAGCCTGCGGTTGATGACTGCGGATGAGGCGGCAAAATAACCGGCTGGCGTAGCGCGGTTTGGTGTATCTGATAGACTGCGCGTATGGCAGTCCGTGTTCCAGAATCGTTCCTTGCGTGGTTACCGCGCGTGTTGCTGTTGCTGGCCATTTGGGGCACGGCGGTCTTCCTGTGGGGGACCTTCGGCGCATGGACCTACAACCAATATACGGCCAGTGAACGCCGTTATGCGCAGGCGCATGTGCAGGCGACGAGCGAATGGCTGAAAGAGCTGGTGCGCCCGCTGGAGCCGCTGGCGAATGATTCCCGCATTGCGCAAGGCATGGAGCTACCCGCCGGTGTGGAAAGCCTGCCGATTCAGCGTGTGCTGTACGAATTCGGTTACCTGACCCGCCAAAGCGAAGTGTACGCCGTTGACCTGCTGCGCAAGCGAGTGGGAAAGACGGCGGGTTCCGCGCCCCTGCCCGAGGAGGCGCTTAACCGACTGGCCGAGTTGCCCGACAGTGAGCGCCTGATTTTCGGCATGGGTGGCCGTAACGGCCAGATGCTGCTGGCACGGAAGGTGAAAGCCCCCCTCCCCGAGCGGCTGATGGTCATGGTGCCGATGAGCCTTGGGACGCTGGCCAGCCAGTACCCTGCCCCGAGGCTTCCCGAAAAGCGCACGCTGGGGGTGGTTGTTCCCCACACCACGGGATGGGCCGAATGGCGCGACGGTGGGCAGGGTTTCGTGCTGGATGAGTTGCTGAACAAGGCTGTTGAGGGCCGTCAGGATCGGTTCGAGAGTGAGCCGTGGATCCGGATGCTGGTGCCGGTGCCTGAGTGGGACGGGATTATGCTTGGGCTACAGAGCCCGGATGAGGTTTCCGGCGGGCGGTTGCTGCCGCAGCTGTTGGTGGGGCTGTGGGCGATTGTGATGAGCCTGATGGTGCTGTGGAGTGTGGGCAAAGAGTTGCGGGAGAAGTTGCTGGCTAAGCTCCAGCCGGTGATGGCGCCGCTGGAGAAGGTTATCACGCCGTTGGGGGGGATGATTCATAGCATGAGTGACGCGATTGCGGCGAAGTGGAATGCTGAGAACCGTGAGGTGCCGCTGGTGGAAGGGCCGGGAGGGTTCGGGCGGGATGATTTTTCCAGCGCGGCTGAGCTTATGGCACGGGCGAAGACCAACCGCCCCCCTAAACGTGCCGCCAAGTTGACGAGCTTGAACCAGAATGTGCCAGAAGTCGGGCCTAAGACCTTTACGGGTGACCGTGAGCGGCGGAAGTTAACACAACCCAAGATGGCGTGGCCGGAGGGGATGGAACGGCGGGCGAGCATGAAGAAGGACGCGCCACGGTTGCCGCCGGTTGATAGCAGTAACTTGCTAGAAGTTGTAAGGGACTGCTTGCGAAAGAAGAGAGTCAAGTTGCTTTACCAGCCCATTTACCGAGCCGGTGACAATATGCCGGTGATGCATGAGGTTTACGCCCGGTTGGTGAAAGTTAACGGTGAGATTATTTCGCCCGGCGATTTTATGCCGATTGTGATGAAGCACAAGCTGGCCCTTGAGCTTGACCTTGTGGTGCTGCGGAAGGTTGTGAATGAACACTTTACCGGAGGGAACAGCCCGTTGACGTCCCTTGCGTTGAACATTTCCTCCACCAGCCTTGACGGTATTGCCTACCTGCAGGAAATGACGGCGCAGGGCCCGCGCGTGCTACAAAAAATCAGTTTTGAAGTACGAAGCCAGGAGATGATCCGGGACCCGAAGGCCCTGCGGTTGCTGAAAGACCTGCAGAAGCATGGTGGCAACCTTGCAGTTGACTATTTTGGGGGTGGCACGGCGATGCTGGATGCCAGCAAGGCGATGGGCTTCAACTATGTGAAGCTGAACTGCAGCAAGTTCATGGAGACCGACGAAGGTAAGAAAGATATGATCATGATGTGCCGCCATGCGCAGAAGGAAGGGCTGCCGATTATTCTGGAAATGATTGGCGACCCTGACACGTTGGTGTTTGCACGTAAGACCGGAGCTGAATTCCTGCAGGGTTATGAGCTTGCCCGGCCTGAAGAATTCCTGACGACCGTTCCCCTCCCCCCTCCCCTTGGTTAGCACGCGGCATTTATCTGCATGGTGGCCTTAAATTCTGGAGTGACAGGTAGAGTTCCGGGGTATACGATTAAGCCATGATTGAAACGCCCCAGATTGACCCGGTGACAGAGTTTACGCGGCAAACGCCGCTAGATCTGCGCCTTGTGATGGCGCTGGCGGGCGAGCGAGAGCTGAACGCGCGGGAATTGCAGATTGTTGACAAGCTGAAGGCTGACCGCGGTGAAGGGCTTTTTGCCGACATGCTGTATGCGCTGACCAGAAAGAGCTTCCCCAGCCGCCAAGCCAAGCTTTTGTGGGGCGAAATTGGCGACCACCGCAAGAAATTACAGGATATGCTGCACCGTGACCCCGGCGTGACGCTGGCGGCCCATGATTACCTTGTGAATGTTAGTGGACTCCTGAAAGGGGCAGGGCTGATTGAGGAACAGAAGTTCCAGACACTGGCGACGGTGGCCAGCCGTGACGGTTTGACGGGCCTTTATGATAAAACCACCTTTACCCGCCTGCTGAATGAAGAACTGGCGCGGCAAGCCCGTTTTGGGCGGCCTGTAACGCTGGTGCTACTGGATATTGACCACTTTAAGCACCTGAACGACACCTTTGGCCACGCCGATGGTGACGTTGTGCTGGCGCAAGTGGCCGAGCTGATTGCCCAGCAGGCGCGAAGCACGGACAGTTGCGGGCGCTTTGGTGGCGAGGAGTTTGGTGTGGTACTGCCGGAGGTTGACACCCAAGCCGGGCGGTTGCTGGCCGAGCGTGTGCGCAGTGCCATTGAAAAAGCTTTTGCCGGTACGCCTTATGGAGTGACTGTGAGCCTTGGCGTGGCCACGGGCAACAGCGGTGTGAAGGGCGACGATTTGATTCGGGCGGCTGATGCGGCGCTGTATGATGCGAAGCGTGCCGGACGCAATTGTGTGCGTGTGGCGCAGGAGATTGTGACAACGGTTTAAACGCTGATGAGGGCGGGGGGTTGTCATAATTCTCGTTTGCTCATTGCATTTTAACCCTTAGGATTGACTGAAACTTGTAGGATTGTCCGACAGGATTATCGGCGCGCTTTATAAGAACCAGAAGAAAGCTTTAGCCATGTTGAAGAATGTTAGTTTTGCTGTAGCGGCTTTGAGTATGGCCGCTTTGAGTTTACAGGCGCAGGAGCGAGCTGCTGGCGGGCCTGTGGAAACGCAGATGACGTGGAGTGCGTTGAATGACCTTGTGAAGGCCGCGAATGTTAAAATAGAGGGCGTGAATAGCCGGATTGACCAGATTGTGGTGTGTGGGACGAAAGGTTGGACTTATGCCCCCGGAGCGCCCGGAGCCGATGCTCAGGGTTGTAAAGAGCCTGTTACTGCCGCTGGTTTGAAGCTTACGCGTGTGTCTCATTACGCTGGTGACCGGAACCAGACTGTGACGACTGGATGGCATTCCTTTTGCATCCCCCGATGGTCCCATAATGACAGCAACCTTTGGTACGGTGTTGTTGGAGGCCCTGATGCCAATGGAAAAATGAGATTTTCTGCTGCAAACTCCTGGGGGCCCCAGGGTGCGGGCCTGATTTGTTTTGATTAGTCATTTCACTTTATAAACAGGGCTATTTTTGGCCCTGTTTGTTTAGTTATGGTGAATTTGGAGCGCTTCGTGGGCGTCCTTGACGTGGATGTCGAGGAGCGGTTTACCGTTAAAGGTGCGGGGTTTGGCGGTGATGGCGAGGGTGAGGGCGCGGCCGGCGGAGTTGGCGAGAAGCGGGCCGAGCGGGCTGTTCATGGCGCCGAAGCAGACGGCGTCCAGATTCGTTTGGCCGGTGGGGCAGGACAGGCGGAGTTTCAGGTGTTCCTGCGTGGTGCCGACCGGTTTGGCAAAGGTGACGCGGATGCCGGTGAGAGCCAGCACGGGCTCCGGATTCCCCGGGCCGAAGGGAGCTAGTTGCTGCATGGCGTTGCACAGGGCGTGGGTGAGGTTGGCGGGCGTGGTGGTAGCGTCGATTTTTAACTGTGGGGCGAGACGATGGCTGAGCGGGAGGTGAGCGTCCTCGGTACGGGCTTCCAGTTGCTGCCACAGCGCCTTATTGAGCTGGGTGCGGAAGGCGGCGAGATTGTGGGCTTCAAGAGTGACGCCAGCGGCCATGGCGTGGCCGCCGCCGCTGAGGAGAGTATCGTGGGCGGCATGGACGGCGGCGCCGAGATTCAGGCCGTGAATGGAGCGGCCGGAACCTTTGAGGTGGCCATTGCTGTCGGTTCCCAGAATAAACGTGGGGCGGTTAAATTGTTCTTTGATGCGCGCGGCGACGATGCCGACGACGCCGGGGTGCCAGCTTTCGTGATGGAGAACCAGAGCGAGCGTGTCGTCCGTAAACTGGGCCTCCGCTTGGGCGCGCGCTTGGGCAAGGATGGTTTTTTCCATGCCCTGACGCTGTTGGTTGAGCGTATTAAGCGTTTCGGCCAGTGGGATGGCCTCTGCGTCGGTTTCCGCTAAAAGCAGGTTTAAGGCGGCGTGGGCGGTGTCGATTCGGCCAGCGGCGTTGAGGCGTGGGGCGAGGCTGAAGCCGAGAGAGGTGGCGGAGATGTCGTCCCGCACCCCTGATACCCCTGCCAGCGCGGCAAGGCCACGGTGCTGCCATGTGGCCAGCTGGTGCAGGCCACGGGCGACGAGGACGCGGTTGGTGCCGGTGAGTTGCATGACGTCCGCGACTGTGGCCAAAGCGACGAGGTCCAGCAGTTGCAGCAGTTTGGGTTCCGGCACGGTTTGGAAGTAGCCGTCTTCCCGCAGTTGGCGATTGAGGGCCATAAGGAGATAGAACGCTATGGCGGAGCCACAGAGACCTTGGAGTTCGGAGGTGTCGTCCAGCCGGTGGGGGTTCAGGATGGCTACGGCGGGTGGGAGCGGGCCGGAGGGTTGGTGGTGGTCCGTCACGATGACATCCATGCCCAGTTCAAAAGCGCGCGTGAGAGCCTCATGGGCGGTGGTGCCGGTATCCACGGTGATGAGGAGCTGGACCCCCTGCCCTTTCAGGGTTTCCATGGCGCCGGCCGTGGGGCCGTAGCCTTCGGTGAGACGGTCCGGAATATAAAGGATCGGGGTCATACCCAGTTGCTTCAAATACCGGCTGAGAATGGCGGTGGCGCAGGTGCCGTCGACGTCGTAGTCCCCGAATATCGCGATTTTTTCGTGGTTGCGGATGGCGGTAATCAGGCGGGAGACTGCTTCCGGCATGGATTTGAGGGTTGATGGGTCCGGCAGCATTTTTAAATTCGGTGAGAGAAATGCCGTTGCCTGCGGTGCTGAGGCGTGACCGCGCGCGGCCAGAATTGAGGCTGTGACGTGCGGCAGGCCGGTGGCTTGTGCCAGGGCGGTGCCGAGGCGGGCGAGGTCGTCTGCCGGGGGCATGACCCAGTTCTGGCCGAGCACGGACAGTTGCGGGGATGGGAGTTGCAAGGCGGGCTGCATTCCCTATTGGTATGCCGTGTGGGGCGTTTCGTAAAGGGATGTCAGTCATTCAACGGGTGTATGTCAGTCAATATTATGTTATTTTTCATAAAACCCAAAGGAGATGGCAATATGAAAATGAATAATTTCGCTGTGGCTATGGTTTCATTTGTTCTGGCAACCGGCTACGGCTATGCCCAAGAGCGTGCGGCTACAGGTAGTATGGAAGCCCAGGTTACCTGGACGGCGCTTTCGAATATGGTGAAATCCGCCGAAGATAAGGTTACTGCCGTGAATACCCGCGTTGACCAGGTAGTGGTGTGCGGTAGAAAAGGATTTGTTTATGCGCCGGGACAAGCTGGTGCTGATGCGGATGGGTGTTTAGTGCCTGCCGGGCAAGCGTCATTAGCTGTAACACAGGTGCGTGGACTTGGTTCATCCAGCGCAACTGCAACTTGCCCAACTGGTACCATTTTAGTCGGATGTGCGGGATCTCGAAGCCCCTCCTTTGCTGATTCTTGTGACGAGCGTGACTGTGGTATGGTTGGTGCAGGACCGATTAACAGCAGGTCCTGCCGAACTGCGATTGATACAGATTCCGGCACACAGGCTACAGCTTGGGCCTTCTGTTTGAGCACTAACTAAATATTTATTAAAAAAGCCGCCTTAAGGGCGGCTTTTAAAGTTTTTGGAGCTATTTGCTGGTGCGGCTGCTAGAGCTGCTGGAGGAACCCATTGTGCCGCTGGTCATGGATTTGCTCCATTCCATGGACTGGCTCATCTGCTGGCTGATGATGTCCGTGCACTTGGCTTGGGTTTTCTGCCATTGGGTGGCGATGTCCTGAGCGACGCTTTGGGCTTTTTCAGCTGCGCGCTTGGAGATTTCGGTCTGCTTGGTCATGTATTCGTCCATGCCTTTGGCAGTGGCGAGTTCACGCATGGTTTCGACGCAGTCTTCCATCGTGGATTGGGCGTATTTGAACTGCTTCTCGGTGCAGGTGGCGATGGTGTCCGTCACGATATTGCCGACTTGCTTCATGACTTCCATGTTGTTCTTGCTGGCGGACATGGTGGAAGCCATGGTGGTGTTCCAGTCAAAGAACTTCTGCATGTTCTGGGTCATGTTGTTGGTGAATTGGGAGGGGTCGAACATTTTGGAGAAGTCAGGAGTGAACATTGCACAGACCTTTTCTGATGGTTTGTTGTTGATTAACTAAAAGATGCCTTTGCGGGAGAAGGGTGTCAACCTTTTTGTGCGACGCACAATGGTATGATAAATGGCTTATTCGTCTCGATTACGAGCTTTTGACACTTGCGGTTTGAATTTTTGGCTTGGAGCGGGTTTGTGTGACAGTTGGACGTCGGGCGGCGCTCTCGGTAATGTTCTTGCTAATTTGTTGCACATTGTTGGCATACTGTGCTTTGGGAGCCTCGGTCAGGTTCACGTTGATGGCATAGTCCGGCTTTGGTGACATGAGATTGGCGGCTTTGACAATGTTCGGTTCCTGCCACGTCAAGCTTCCGGGCTGCTTGACCACCTGCCACAAGCCATTGGCGAAGCGGTTGGGGGCGAGGGCATGGATATCCAGCCCTGCTGTACCCGTGGTAACAGCTTCAACCAGTATATGTGCCGCACCTGCGGCAAGGGCCGTACGGCGACCGCCCCAACCAGAGCCAACGAGTACGCCAGGGAGGCCAGGCCATGGGCCTAATGCGGGGAAAAAGTCCGGCGTGAGCCAGTGGCGGGAGGTGGTTACGCCCAGCATGGTGGCACCCTCCAGCGCCGGAGCCAGCTGAGAGGCATGCTGCATGAGCGCTGTAACCAAATTCGCTGAATGACGCGTGGTGAAAGTCGATTGGGCAGGGTCATTAATCGCGTCATAATGAATATCAATACGATTGGCAGTGACAGGGACGATGAAGAGATGCCCGCGATGCAACCGTTGCAACAGTAAGGGCAGGCCATGGGGCGACGACGTTTGCAACATGATGACGTGACCACGGGCGGGGCGCAGCGGTAACGCCAAGCCAAGCGGTGGCAGTACCCGGCGCAAGGCGCGCGCGCTGGTAAAAATAATATGCCGCGCGTGCATGGTTGAGCCGTCTTCCATGGTCAGATGCGGGTCGGTCAGGTTCACGATTGAAAGGGCGGCTGGATTCAGCATGAGCCTTGGAATGCCTGCGGCAACTACAGCCTGCTGCAGGATTTGTTGGGTTGAAGGCACTAGAACCGGCGTTTCCTGCCAAGATTTGCTACCGAGTGACATGGGAGAGAACTCTGAGGGGGTATTCTGGTAGGTGACGGTTTCTCCGCCGAGAGCGTCGTAGAGTGCTTCCTCTCGCAGTTTGGTTACGCGGCCTTCAGATGTTGCGAGGTCCTGTGATGGCATGGTGTGGATGAGCGGGGGGATGCCTATGCGGGATGAGAGGCTCCGCCACTGTTGCAGAGAAGTTTGGAAGAGACCGGGCAGGATGTCGTCACCGCCGATGAGCATCAGTTCCGGGTTCAAGGGTGGATTGGTGGGGGGGAGCTCCCCGGTGATGGTTACGGCAATGCCCTGCTTGTGCAGCAAAAGTGCGGTGAGCAACGCCAAAGGCCCGCCACCAACAACGATGACTTCCGGCGCGGTGTTGCCTGAGGCGTTTTCCATGATTGCAGCGTGACTTGACAGAGTGAGTGCGTCAAGCAAGGGTGCGGCAATGACTCTTGATGGTGTGACAACTCGGATCGATACCCGTATTTTGAAGGGCGGGCCGCTGCGTGACCAGTTGTTACCGGAAGTGGCCCGTGTGATAGCGGCACTTGGTGTGCGGATACGGGTGTGCATCGTGCAAGTGGGAGATAACCCCGCCAGCAACGCCTATATTACCCACAAACTTGCGGCCTGTGCGCGTGTGGGGGTTACGGCCGAGGTTGTTCGGCTGAGCGAAACCGATGGTGAGAGTGCATTACATGCCACGGTGCATGCTTTGGCACAGGACAGCGAGATTCATGCGATTATCGTGCAGACCCCCCTGCCGGATGGATGGCGCGTGCAGGCGGTTTTAGACCTGGTGCCTGCCGCTAAAGATATTGATGGTTTGAGTGCAGCCAGTGCCAGTTTAAGACGGGCCAACAGCGAAGCAGCATTGCTGCCTGCAACGCCACTGGGTGTTTTACGGTTATTGGACGTAGCTGGTGCCCCTGTTGCCGGCAGCAGGATTGCTGTGATTGGCAAGGGTATGGTGGTGGGGGCACCGCTGCGCGAAATGCTGGCGCAGGCTGGGGCCGAAGTTGTGGCGATTGATAAAGACACCCCAGCGCCCGCCAAGTTGGCGCGCAGTTGTGATGTGTTGGTGGCGGCGGCAGGGGCGCCGGGACTGGTGACGGATGCATGGGTGAAGCCCGGTGCCGTAGTGATTGATGTGGGCCTGACGCGCACGGGTGGCCAATTATTAGGCGATGTGGCCAGAGTGCGGGTTGAGGGTATTGCACGCGTTTTGACGCCCGTGCCCGGAGGCGTTGGCCCGATGACGGTGGCGAGCCTGCTGACCAATATTGCCGATGCCGCATGCCTGCAACTTGGGCGGCCGCGCACGGTATGGGAGATTGACGCAGAGGCGTAAGACGCCGGATACTGCGGGATATTCAGGGCCGCACATGTGCCTGTTCTGGTACGATAAAAAGAAAGACCTTTCATGAAGTACATCCCCTTATTTTTCATGGCATTTATGGCGGTTGACGTTTCCGCCCAGACCACAGGCCATGAGGGGCACACTGCGGCAGAAATGGCTGTGACCAGTGCGACTGTGCCTGCGGTTAGTGACAGTACGGCGGCGTTTAAGGCGGCGGATGCCAAGATGCACAAGGCGATGATGGCGACGAAGTACACGGGCGATGCTGATGTGGATTTTCTGCGCGCGATGATACCGCACCACCAAGGGGCGATTGATATGGCCAAGATTGTGCTGGAACACGGCACTGACGCGGATGTGCGGATGCTGGCGGGTGACATTATGAAGGCGCAGGATAAGGAAATCCGGTTCATGAAAGATTGGTTGGCCAAGCATGGGCCGACAGTGAGCGGAAACGAGGTGGCGGAGCCGGAGGCTGTGCCTGCGGAAGCCCCGCCCAGCAAGCCTTTGCTGATGACGCCGGGTGCGGTGATACCGCTGCCGGACAAGGTGAGGACTGCGGTTTCCCCAACGCTGATACCTGCGGTTCCGGCTGTGACAAAGGACATTGTTACCCCGACGCCTGTGCCTGCGGTGAGCGAGACGCTGGTGAGCCCGAGCCTGCCGGCTACGAATGTGATTAGTGCGACTAACGCTATGAATTCCGAGGCGATTCGGGCGGTGACATCCGTCCTGCCCGATATGCCGGCGCCGGATGCGGAGATTATCAATACCGCGCCGCAGATGGAGTTTCTGGAAGCGACTCCGGCAGTGCAGAAATAGCCTGAAAGCCGCCGTGAGGGCGGCTTTTTTAGGGGTTGAAATGGGTGGTTTGGGCCCCATACTTTGAGGAGACCGCGTTTGCGGTAGTCACGTTTTCGGCTCTCGAAAGGAGTAAGTAATGCGTATCTTTTCAATGGCTTACAATGCCATGGCCGTTATCGAAACGGCGGCAACGCGGGAGGCGGCGGCAAGGGCGCGGCTCGGGCGGATGTTTCCCCGCATGGAGGAGTTCACCGGCGATGGGAACTGCCTCGGGTTGCGTTTTTCCGAAGTGATGGAGGAGTATGTTTCCATCGTTCGGGGCGACAAGCCTGCGGGGCCGATGCCGCACCTGCGGGTGATGCGCGGGCTTTATGAGGCTTGGGAAACCAAGCTGGCGGCCTGATTTGCGAGATTCCGCCCGGTTTTCCGGGCGGTTTTTTGTTAGTGATGATGGAGATAGTATAGCGCTAACTTGTTGAAATGTCAATAAACAGCATTACAACCTGTGGGGTTTAAGTGATTGATATTGTGTTGGATGAGTGCTTTCCGTGAATGGGCAGTGGAAGGAAGGTATTTGGTACGCGGAGGACGAAAGGGTTGGCGACGGCGGATTTTTGATTACCACGGATGGAAAATGTAAGGAAAGTAGGTGGGAGGCGGATGGAAAGTGGGGGGTGGTTGTAGTGAGTGATTGGGTTACTGCGTTATTGCGTGATTGAGTTGGAGCTGGTGACGACGTGTGCTAGCTATAAGACATGAAAAAACTCCCCGCCCGATACTACCCGTTCGCCCTCCCCCTGTGCCTGAGCTTTGTGATGAGCGGGATTATCTCGTTCGTGGCGACATTACGGGCGGTGGGGTTTGTGGTGGAAGCCTTTGATGCGTGGCTGCATGCGTGGCCGATTTCGTGGGCTATCGCCTTCCCCACCGTGATGGTGGTGCTGCCGCTGACGCGGCGGATTGTGGGGGCGTTTGTGGAGACACCGGGCAGGTAGGAGAGACAGAGGATGGCCACCGCGACGTACGGGCTGTTTGATACGGAATATACGACGTGGAAAGGTGCGCAGGAGTGCGGATGGAGCGGGCCGGGGCAGTTCAAGGAAGTGTTCATGCTGGCGGCGGCGATTGTGACGCCGGGGGAGCCGTGGGAGAGTTTCCCAACGTTTCAGGTACTGATGAAGCCGGTTATCAACCCCGTTTTGAGTGATTACGCTGTGGAGTTGGTTGGTGTGCGTCAGGACCGTTTGGAGCGCGAGGGTGTGAGCACCCGCGAAGGACTGGAGATGTTCCGGCAGTTTAGCGGACAGGTGCCGTTTTTCTCGAATGGCAACGACTTTGGGGTGATTGCCGGAACCTGCGATTTGCAGCGGATAGCCAACCCGCTGGACGGTGCGCGGTTCGGTTCCATCCATACCCCGTTATACACGGCGCTGCACGAGCGTTTTGCGTTTGAAGACCGTGATTATACCAGTGGCCGTGTGCACGAGCTGGTGGGCATACCCCCCCTGCCCGGACTGGGCCATGTGCATGACCCGCTGCGCGACGTGTGGAGCCTGCATGTGACGATTGAATGGCTGGCGGCGCGCGGTGTGCGGGTAGTGCCGGAGAGATAGCGTTTGCGTTTTGCGTTTTGCGTTGGGGGCGGTGAAGACGGGAAGTGCTTGCGAGAGGAAGCTGTTGCGTTGGCGCGGTGGCTTCAACTTAGCTTTTTTGTGCAGTTAGCTACAGGGAAGGCTTGACGGGGGGGGGCCCGGGTCTGGGCACTCTTGCCATTTTTGGGAAAAATGGAGAGTGCCGCAGCCCGGGAAACAGGGGGCGTTTTGAGTGGTGGTTCCGTGATTGATTTTTTGTGGCGGGGGGATGGGGTTTCGGTTAGGTTGCGGGCACTTGGGCCCCCTGCGGGGGCGAGACACTTGGGAGTTTGTGGGATGGCTATCATCTATACCGAAAGCCCCCTGCTTGCGGGGAGCCATGTGACGACGGCGGAAATGTTCGTTATTGGACAAACCCGTGATTATGACGTGTGGCCGGAGATTTCGATCCTCGGCCTTGATGAGACCAGCAACCGTGAGTACGCCAGTTGCGGCGGGCGCATACGCACCCCGATGATTGGTGGCGGTGCTTCCAACAAAATGTACTTTGCGCTGCGCGACCTGATGCACCTGATGGAAGCGGACGAGCGCCGCGTGGGGCCAAAAGTTGAACAGCGCGACCTGTTTGGCGCCTACCCTCACCGCAAACGCAAGTATGTGGAGCGGCACATGGATGACGGCTCCGGGTACATCGGGTTGGAAATTCTGGCAGGTGGCGTGGTGCGGTTGCGGATGCGGCCGCGCGACGGGGACAATGACCGCCTGCAGACAGAGGTGGAGATTTTCCTGCGGCCGGATACGCCTTACATTCGCACCTACGTGTTCATGGTGGAATTGTGGAAGGCGATTGCGAAAGATAACAAGAAACTGGGGGCTTTTCGGGGCAACCATGCTTGGTGACGAAAAAGGAGCCGTGAGGCTCCTTTTTTTGCGTTGGTTATCCTAGTTCTCGGCGTAGGACTTGATGCCACGGGCGCGGGAGGGGTGGCGGAGCTTTTTGAGGGCTTTCGCTTCGATCTGGCGGATACGTTCACGCGTCACGTTGAACTGTTGGCCGACTTCTTCCAGCGTGTGGTCCGTGCTCATACCAATACCAAAGCGCATGCGCAGGACGCGCTCTTCACGCGGCGTGAGAGA
>JAIXZU010000043.1 GCA_027489415.1 Alphaproteobacteria bacterium | reverse complement strand
TGAGGGGGGAGGAGGTTGTGGTTTCGGGTGTGGTGACAGTGGTTTGGAGTTCCCCGCCCAGCCAGCGGCCGAGGCCTGCGGTTGTGCCGATATTAGCGGCTTCCAAGGACAGGGCCGTGCCGCGCGAAAGGGTGACTATGTTGGGGAATGGTTTTGTTTGGGTTGATTCGAGTTCCAACACTGAGTTTGCATTTTCGGAGAATGTGAATTCCCCCACCGGCATGTTTTTATTGTTGGGCATGGCGACGCTGGGGAGGGGATTCCATGCCGCTATAAGCCCGCTGCGGATGATGGGAGTTGGGATTTCGACTTCGGGCTCGGGTGTTGGAGTGGGCTCCGGCGTAGGCTCGGGTGTTGGAGTGGGGGTAGGTGTTGGTTCGGGGGTTGGTTCCGGTGCCGGTGTTGGTTGTGGAGTGGGTTGAGGGGCTGGTGTGGGTTCCGGTGCAGGGCCTGAGGGTGTTTCAATGATGGGGGTGGGTTCGGGTTCAGGGGCTGGTTCTGATGTAGGGAGTGGGGTGGGCTCTGTTACCGGTGCGGGAGTAGGTTCGGGTGTTGGCTGTGATGGTGGGGTGGGGTTTTCCTGCGCGGGAGTGCCTTGAGTTGAAAGGCGCACCGCCGGAGTAACGAGGGCAACCTGCTGTGCTGGGGTTGCCGGAGCTGTGGCTGGTTGCGGGCCTGCGGCTGGGGCGATGGCTTCTTCGAGCACCATTTCCGGTGTTTGGGCCGGTGCGGGAGTGAATGTGCCATGGGCGCCGGACGCGGTGAGCAGGAAGCCTTCACCGGTTGTGAATGTGCGGTTTTCGGTGGCCAGATTGCCGCTGTAGATTTTCCCGCTGGTTTGGCCTTCCTGTACAGTTAGGGTGAGGGCTGTGAGGGGCGCTACCGTGATGTTGCCCTGTGGGAGGTTGAGTTGCAGCGGGGTGCTGCCTGCGGGGCCGATGCGAAGGTTACCTTCCTGAAGGGAGATTTCGCCCTCCGGTGTTATTTGGAAGCGGGCGCCCTGCTGGAATGAGAGTGTGGTGCCACCTTCGGTTTGGAACTGAACGAGGGGGCCGGTGACGGTGTGCAGTTGGTTGGGTGTGAAGGCTTGGGTGCCGAATATTGGCTTTACGGAAGATGCGTGTGACAACCCTGCTATGGTGCAGAGGATGCTGGTGAGAAGGAGGGATTTGAACATCATGGGAAGCGATAGCGCAGCGTGAGGTTTGTGAGCCAGCGGGTGTAGTTGTAGAAGCCGATGGTGCTGTCCGCGTAGCGGTAGCTGATGGCGGGGCGCAGGGCCCAGTTGGGGGTGAGGCTGTAGGTGGCGCCGGTGGAGATGTCCAGCTGGCGGTCGTGGCGTTCGTTCAGGAAGAGGGGGTAGTCGGCTTTATATGAGCGGACCTCGAGGCGGGCGTCCGTGAACAATGACAGTTCGGGAAGGGGGAAGATTTCTAGACCGGCCTGAATACCTGCGAGGGAGTGGCTGAAGTAGTCCGCAGTGTTGTCTTCCGTTTCTTCGATGCCGGCGTAGGCGCCTGCAAAGGCGTAGGGGGTGAGGGTGGTTTGCCAGCGGTTGTCCAGCGTGGTTCCTATGACAAAACGGTTGGCGGTTTGGGCGCTGTTGGAGAGGTACTCGATATGATTGGCGCTGGCATAGGTGGTGAGGTTGGAGCTGGCGGTGAGGGGGTACTGCCAGTTGGTGCTGAGGCCGAGGGTGCGGGTGTAGTCCTCCCCTGCGAACCAGAACTGCTGGGCGGAGGCGCCGAGGGTGAGGCGGCCGTGGTCGGGCGTCAGGAGTTGGATGCCGGTTTCGGCTTGGAGAGTGGTTTGGTCGTTGCCTGAGGCTTCTGTAGCTTTATGGTTGGCGCCGAGGCTGGCAAAAACCGTGAGGCCCGGAGTGACGGGTTGGCGGACGGTGAGGGTGCCGCCTGTTTCGGCGTAGAGGCTGGATTCGGCTTTGGCGCCGTCTTCGACACGGGCGGGGCCGAGGGCGGAGAGGGCCGGGACTATGAGGTAGCTGGAGGTGGTGGCGTTGTTGATGTTGGAGTCAAACCCCGTGCCGATGCTGAGTTCGGCATTGAGGGTGCGGGGGCCACCGCGGAGGGTTTCGTCCAGCACCGAGGCGTAGTTGCTGAGGTTTTCGCGGACTGGCGCGGGGGTTGAGGCGTGGCTTTGGACGCGGGCGATTTCGCGGCGGGCGGCGGCGGTATCCCCCAGCTGGGCATAGGCGCGGGCGAGTTCGGTGCGGGCGGGGAGGTTGGTGGGTTCGAGGGCGAGGACGCGTTCCAGGGCTGTGATGGCTTCGGCGGGGGCGCCGCTGTCCAGTGCGGCTAGGCCGAAGGCGGTGTCGAAGTCCGGATTACCGGCGCTGGCGAGAAGTTTGGGGCGCAGTTGCTGGTAGGCGGCTGAGGGATGGCCGGATTGAATGAGGTTTAGTTGGGATTGGTAGGCGGACGTGGCGGCATGGGCTGTGGCGGACAGTGTTAATAGCAGGATGGCTAGTAAAAACTGCAAACTGAGCCCTTTTATTGTTATGTTGTGTCACTTTAAAACTACATATGTTGTTAAATGGAGTAGTGTTGGACAGCAAGGGGATTATTCGAACAAAAATCATAAATTGTGCAGTGATTTCAGGGGTATGGATGAAGCTGGCGCTGGGCTTGGATTGCGGTTAGGCTGTGAGAATGAGATTGAATGACGCGGCGTTGAGCTGGAAGTTTTTTACGGCTGGTGGGCCGGGCGGACAGCATGTGAACAAGGTGGCGACAGCGGCGATGCTGCGGGTTGAGGTGGCGTTATTGGGATTGCCGGAGGCGGTGGTGGAGCGTTTGGGGCCGAAGATGACGAAAGACGGGTTGTTGGTGATTATTGCCAAGCGTTACAAAAGCCAGGAGCAGAACAAGGCCGATGCGATAGCGCGACTGGAGGCTATGATTGCCAAGGCACGATTTGTGCCGAAGACGCGGCGGGCGACCAAGCCCACGAGGGCCAGCGGTGAGCGGAGATTGACGGGAAAGAAGGTGCGGAGCGGGATTAAGGCTGCACGCGGTAAGGTGAGTGAATAAAACAATCCGGCCCCAAAGGGGGCCGGAGCTTAGAACGTTAGAACTGAATATTGTAGGCGGTAAGTTCGGTTTTCAGTCTCTTCAGAATCATATCGAATTGGGCGGACGTAGCCATGCTTGCAGTGTCCCGGCAGAAATCCCTTGGGAATTGTGCAAAGCATTTTTTCAGTTGCGACTGACTTGGGGCAATATTCTCCGGCGTTGAATCCGGATTTGCCCCGAAGCGGGTGTTGTCGAACGCGGATGCGGGCGCGCTGAAGATAAGAACGAGGGTGAATGCTATAGCTGCTTTCATGACAGTTCCCTCTGGTTGGCGGGGTTAAGCCGCTGATAAAAAACAATGTTAGGCGATATAATGCCTGCTTAAAAGTATAAGGTTACGTGATGGGCTGCGCAAGGGGGTTAGTTGGCGAGGGTTTCTTTGACGTGAGCGACCAGATTGGCGGCGTCCAGCGGTTCGGACGAGCGGGTGGCGAAGGTGCGGAGTTGGATGGAGTCGGGCTCCGCGACAATTCCGAATGCGATGCCGCGTTTTTCGGCGGTTTGGAAGTGTTTGACGGCGGGTTTGTCCCCTAGCGCCAGTTCCGCAGCGATGCCGCCTGCGCGAAGGGTTTGGCAGACACTGGCTGCCTGTGAGCCCGTGACGATGACCTTGGCGGTGGTGGCGGCCATAGTGTTGTACGGCGGCTGAGACATGAGCCATGCGGCGAGGCGCGAGATGCCGATGCTGACGCCGACGCCGGGGAGGTGGCGGTCCGACAAACTCGCGGTGAGATTGTCGTAGCGGCCGCCGGAGCAGATGGAGCCGAGTTCGGGGGCGGGTTCGAGGCGGGTTTCGACGACGGTGCCGGTGTAGTAATCAAGGCCGCGGGCGATGGTTGGACTCATTAAGATTCTTAGATTGAATAAATTTTCTGAGTTTAGTAATTGTTTGAGATGTTTATTAACATTTTCAATTTCTTTTACTCCTTGAAGAAACTCTTTTGCAGCTAACGTATATATATCGTTGTTTTCAATATCATTTAAGTTTCCTATTAAGTTATGAGCTTTAAAAATAAAATCATCTATTGCCTGTTCTCCTGAATCCAAGAATGCATCCAGAAATAAATCAGAATTATTTTGGTTATCTTTTCGTAAATCTTTCAGCAATTCTTTCGTTTTGTTAAATCCAACCTTATCAAGATCATCAACAATTTTTATTGCTTTTTGAGTAGTATCTTCATGAAAACCAATTAGACCCAGCCAACCCTTCAAAATTTTACGATTATTGATTCTCATAGTAAAATCGGTGTCTTTTGGTAGCACTGTTTTGATGGCTGTGTAGGCGGCGGCGATGACTTCGGTGTCGGCTTCCAAGGGCAGGGAATTTGCGCCGTCGGTGAGGACGTCGAGGTCGACCTGGTGGAACTGGCGGTCGCGGCCGAGTTGAGGGCGTTCGCCACGGAACACCGGCTGAACCTGATAGCGGCGGTAGGGGAAGACGAGGTTCGCATAATTTTGCGAGACGTAGCGGGCGAGGGGGACGGTGAGGTCGAAGCGGAGGGCGATGTCCTTGTCACCGTCGTCCCCCTGGGCGTTGAGGCGGCGCAGGGCGTAGACTTCCTTGCTGTCGATTCCCTTGGAAGTGAGGGTGTCGATG
>JAIXZU010000050.1 GCA_027489415.1 Alphaproteobacteria bacterium | reverse complement strand
GCCCACGTGAGAGCTGGAATGTGGTGTTTGCCGGTGTGCATGTGACCAAGCCCGGCGTGGTGATGCGCGAGGTGGCGGAGGCGTTCAGTTTAAACGTGGTGTGGGAAGAGATACGTGAGCGCGGGCGGATGCACGGCTGGCTGTATGAAGGTGAATGGCGCGAGATTGGCTCGCATCAAGGGTTGGAACTGGCGCGTGCGCTGGTGGCGGGAGCCTGAAAGTGGCAGGTGGACTGGCGGTTGGAACGGGGTTTTGCGCGAGCCTAAGCCGTTATATTGTTGATACTTACAAGGGTCAGCTGGCAGATTTGCTGGTGTTTGTGCCGACGGCACGGCTGGCAGCAAGGCTGAGAGCCAGTTTGGCGGCGGAGGTGGTGGGGGTTCTGCCTGCGGTGTTGCCGCTGAAAGGCAATGGTGAGCTTGCCGATTTGCTGGGGATTGAGCGGCAAACGGTGGCGAATGCGGCGTGTGTGAGGTTGGAAATCTGCCGTTTTTTACTTTCCGAGATGGAAGATGACGGGGACGTAGAGGGGCAACAGGCGGTAAGTGGTGCGCGGTTGTGGAAACGGGTGGACGGGTTGTACCGATTGCTAGACCGTTTGGCGCTGCACGGTGTGAGTGTGCGGGCGTTGCGGCAGAGTGTGCCCGACCATTTGACCGGTTACTGGGACGTGCAGGCGGCTACCCTGATTGCGGTGGCGGAACACCTTGAGCGCTGGCTTACGAAGCGTGGAGAGACCCTGCCCGGTGGCAGTGACCCTGCGGTGTTGGAAGAGGCGGCGCGGATTTTGAATGCCCCAGATTGCCAGTGGGTTCCCGTGGTGGCGGGAATTGTGGATGGCACCGTGGCGGCGCGTGGTGTGGCGAAGGTGGCGGCAGAGCGCGGGCGTGTGGTGATGCCCAAGCTGGGGCCGGTGACTGCCGAGCTGGTGGCGCGTTTTGCGCAGGGCATCGGGCTTCAAGACGACGCCCTGGTGATGCTGGGGGCCACGGTGGCGGCGGAGGTGCAGGAGACGGTTGCCGAGACAGAATGGGACGAGGCGTGGCTGGCGGCGCTGGGCGTGCGCGAGGCGCTGGCGGCGGGGCAAAGCCGGATTGCGGTGGTGAGCCCTGACCGTGCGCTGTTGCAGCGGGTGAGCCGTATTTTAGAGCGCTGGGAGTTGCGGGTGGCGGTAAGCGGGGCGCAGTGCCTTGACCAGACACCGGCGGGACGGGCGGTGCTGGCGGCGTCGAGTTGGGGCATGGTGCACGGCACGCCCGCGCAATGGCTGGCGGCGATGGCGCGGTTGGTGCCGGAGGAGATGGCGGGAACACATGATATTCTGACCGCGCTGGATGTGGTGAAAGACTGTGACGCATGGTTAAGCCATGAGGACTGGCAGGCGCTGATAGGACTGATGCTGGCGGAGAGCGCGATGCCCCCTGCCCCCGTGAGTGACGGCATTTTACTGGCCGGACCTTTGGATGCGCGGCTGTTGGATTTTGACTGTGTGATTGCCGCCGGTGCGGTGGAGGGAAGCTGGCCGAGCCTGAGTGCCGACGCATGGTTGAGTGAAGCGCATTTGCGCGCGCTGGGGCTGCCAGACGCGGCGCACAAGGCGATGCTGATGGGCACCGAGTTTGAAAGTGTGGTGCAAGGTGGTAGCCGCCATGTGCGGGTGCTGCGGGCGCGGACGATTGGTGGGCGCGATGTGGTGCGGAGCCGGTTTGTGGAAACCCTGCCCCAGTTGCGGCGTGATGACGGGCTGAATGACGTGCTGGCGGCGTTGCTGCATGAGGTGCGGGCGCAGAAGAGTGGACAGGTGCCGGGGGTGTTCGTGCCGCGTGGTGATTTGTGGCCGAAGCGCTGGAGTGCGACGCTGACGGAGGCGTTACTGGCGTGCCCGTACAAGGCGATTGGCGAGCGTGTGCTCAGGTTGGCGGAGGCCGAGCCGTTGACGCCGACGCCTGATGCGCGCACCGCCGGACTGCTGGCGCACCGCTGGTTGGAACGGGCGGGGAAAGAGCTGGGCGCGCTGAGTTATGAGACGGCGGAACAGGCGGTGAGCCGCCTGCTGGCGATGGCGGAATTCGAGATGCGGCATGAGCCTGCGGTGGTAAGGACTATCTGGCGGGCGAAGGTGGCCAAGCTGGCGCCCGCGCTGGTGGACCGCTGGCTGGCGGACGGCCGCCGCGTGCATGCGGTGGAACAGCGCCTGACCCATGCGGTGGGGCCGGTGACGATGACCGCGACGCTGGACCGCGTGGAGGAGACGGCACAGGGGCGTGTGATTATCGATTACAAAACCAGTACGCCGCCGAGCTGGCCCAAAGTGGCCAGTGGCGAACGGCCGCAGTTGGCGATTGAGGGTTGGTTACTGCAACAGGCGGCTGATGGCGTTGCGGTCACTGGATTGGAATACTGGCATTTGCGGGGTTATGGTACTGACCCGCTGGGGGTGGAGACCGCCAAAGGCAAGAACGGTGTGGATGCTTTGTTGGCGCCGGTAGCGGACGGTGTGGCGCGGCTGGTGGAGACTTACCCTGACGGGGCGGATTTTCCGGCGATTCCCGACATGGCGGGTGGGGGACTACTGGCCACCGGCCATTGCGAGCGCTGTGTGCTGGAGGGCGTGTGCCGCCGTAAAACCATTGCCACCGCACCCAAGGCCAAAGGATTATAGACCATGCAGCAGACTTTTGACCCGCAGTTATTACAAAAGGCCAGTGAGGCACAGGCACTGGCACTGGACGCCGCGCACAGCGTATGGATTTCCGCCAACGCCGGAACCGGTAAGACCGAAGTGCTGACGCGGCGCATGCTGGCGCTCCTGCTGCATGACCCGAGCCTTGAACCGCGCCACCTGCTGGCCCTGACCTTCACCAAAGCCGGTGCGGCGGAAATGGCGGCGCGCTTGCCGGCACGGCTGGCCAGTTGGGCGGCGCTGGACGCGGACACCCTTGCCGCCCGCGTGCGCGAGGAGACCGGTATGACCGTTCCGGATGTGCAGGCGCGGGTGCGGCAATTGGCGGAGGCGGTACGGAAGGCGCCGCCGATGGTTTCGACCATTCACGGGTTGGCGCAGCAGGTGTTGGGGCGCTTTACGGTGGAGGCGGGGTTGCCGCTGGACTTTGAAGTACTGGAAGACGGCGCGCAGAAGCGCCTGCTGCGTGACGTGCAGCGCAGCCTGCTGGTTGATGTTGACGGGCCACTGGCAGAGCATTTGGGGATTCTGTTAGACCAATTGGGCGACAAGGGTTGGGAAGAGCTGACCAATATGATCGTTTACGGTTGGCACAAACTGGAAGCGTTGCTGGCCGGTGCAGGTTTGGGGGTGGTGCTGGAGCGGCTTGAACGGGAATTGCAGATTGATGCGACCAGCGGGCGCCCTTTATTACCCAGCCAGACGGAATGGGAGGCGCTTACGCGCATCGGGGCGGCACTGCCTGCGCGTGAGGATGTTCAGGCGGTTTTGACCAGCCACGAGGCGCGGCGTGAGGCGACGTGGCGGGCCTTCCTGCTGACGGATAAAAATACCGCGCGGAAGCGGATGTTCGTGAAGGCGGAACTGGCGGTCTTGGACGAGGGCGATGTGGCTTTGATAATGGCAGCCAGTGAGCGTGCCGAGGCGCAACTGCGGGCGCGGCGCGTGTACCGCGGGTTTGAGGTGACGCGCAGTGCGCTGCTGTGGGCGGCGGCGGTGCGGGGCGCGTATGTGCAGCGCAAGCGGGTGCAGGGGCTGGTGGATTTCAGTGACCTGCTGGACGGGCTGGAGCGCGTGATGGGCAGTGGCGACAGCACCCTGACCGAGTGGGTGTGGTACGGGCTGGACCGGAGGTTCCGGCACCTTGTGGTGGATGAGGCGCAGGACAACAACCCGCAGCAGGATAGGATTATCCGGTGGCTGGCGCAGAGTATTTTGAGCGGTGACGTGGGTGAGGGTGCGCCGCGTACTGTGCTGGCGGTGGGGGATATGAAGCAGAGTATCTTCCGTTTCCAAGGGGCGGTGCCGGAGCTGTTCGTGGGGCTGGGGCGTGTGCTGGCCGACTGGGCCGCAGGAATGCGCAACGTTGACCTGACCCATTCCTTCCGCAGCGGGCGACATGTGCTGGAGCTGGTGGACCGTGTCTTCCAGCAAGGCGACAGTGCGGCGGTGGTGATGGGCAGTGACCTGCGCGAATGGCCGAGCCATATTGCCGTGGCGGCGGGACGGGCGAGCCGCGTGGAGATATGGCCCACGGTTGAGAAAGCGGACAAGCCGGACGTTGCCCCGTGGGCGCTGGCGCATGAGCGGGCCAAGGCCGGTGGGCAGGGTGAGGATATTGCCTGCCTGCAGCAGGTGGGCGCCTGGTTGCAGAGCCGTGTGGGACGCGTGGTGATGCCGAGCACCGGTGCCGCGCTGCGCTGGGAGGATGTGATGATTGTGGTTCAGCGCAACAAGATTGCCGCGATGGCGGCGGGGGTTCTGCGCGGTATGGGCATACCGGTGGCGGCGGCAGGTGGCGTGCTGCCGCTGGTGGTGGATGATGCGATTGCGTGTGTGCGGGTGATTTTCAACCCCGCGGACAACCTTGCGCTGGCGCAGGTGCTGAAAGGATTGCGCGGGTGGGATGATGGGCGGTTGCTTCAGTTAGCCGAGCGTGCGGGCGTGGGTACGCGGGCGAGCGGTGATGAGGAGGTTGTGTGGGCGGATTTTCTGGAAGGTGATGACAAGCTGTGGTTTGCCAGTTTGCGCCAGATGGCGTGGGATGCGCCGGCGGCTGTGGTGCAGCGGGTGATGCATGAGCTTCGCGCTGAGCCTGGATTGTTTGTGACGTTGCTGGAATGGGCTGAAGCCAGTGCCAATTTGCGCGAGCTGGTTGACCGTTTAGAGCTGGACGATTTGCCTGCCGCGAGTGGTGGCGAGGGTTTGCGTGTGCTGACGGTGCATGGCAGCAAGGGGTTGCAGGCGCCGCTGGTGATTCTGCCCGACACCATGGCGGCACTGGCCAGCCTGAACAAGGACAAACTGCTGTGGGACATGGGGGCGGATGGTGACGTGGGTGGGGTGGTGCTTTACAAGCAGGCCAAAGGACTGAGTGCGCTGGAAGACCGGCTTGCTGACGCGGAACTGGCGCGCAAGAAAGCCGATAGCCTGCGCGGGTTGTACGTGGCGATGACGCGGGCGATGGACTGGCTGGTGGTGACGGGGTTCGGGAATACCAAAGACACGACTGACACGTGGTGGACACGGATTAAGGCCGGATTTGGTGACGCGAGTGTGGTGGGTGAGACGTTTGCGGAATGTGAGCCGGTGACTGAGGTTGCGGAGGTACAGCGGGTGCTGCCTGTGTGGGTGGAGACGCCGGCGCAGGTGGCACTGGTGGGCGAGGTGCAAAGCGCGGCGCAGGTGCGGGGTGAAGCAGTGCATGCGTTGTTGCAGGGGTTGGAAGTTGCTGCGGATGCGGAGGCGCGGGCCGAGGCCGAAGGTGTGCGACAAGCCTTACCATGGCTGTGGGCCAAGAGTGCGCGCAGTGAGATGGCGGTGGGACTGGGCCAAGGCAAGGTGGGGCGGATTGACCGGCTGGTGGAGAAGGACGGCGAATGGTGGGTGATTGACTTCAAGACGGGGGCGATACCCGCACAGATGCCCGAGAGTTATGCAGCGCAAGTGCGCGGTTATGTGGAAGCGCTGCGGCAGACGTGGCCGCAGCGCAGCTTCCGCGCTGGAATTGTATGGACGGCAGTTGCAAGCCTTGATGAGGTGAGATTGGCTTGATGGGGCTGACTGATGGTGATAGTTTGACAAAATCGTAATGAATAATTTGGGGGAGAGCAGCATGGCCAACGTGGCAAGTGTGAATGACAGTGAATTCAAGAGCAGCGTGCTGGAGCAGGACGGTGTGGTGGTGGTGGACTTCTGGGCCGAATGGTGCGGCCCGTGCAAGGCACTGAGCCCGCTGCTGGAGCAAGCCGCCAGCGAAGTGCCCGGCGTGACCGTGGTGAAAATGAACGTGGATGAGAACACTGATACGCCTGTGACCTATGGTATTCGGGGTATTCCGACCCTGATGGCCTTCAAGGGTGGTGAGCCGGTGGCGAGCCTTGTTGGCTTGCGCGATAAGAGCGAGCTGGTTAGCTGGTTGAGCAGCCAGAAGTAAGACTGTGCCTGACATTCTGGCACGGACTCAAACGGCCCCCTGATGATTTTGGGGAAAGCTCAAATACTCTTTTGCTGTATTCGTCACTTTCCCCAAAACCACCATGGAACCGTTTGAGCCTCGTGCGTGCATTCCGGACAACGTCACTGCGCGACGGACTATGAGAGGGATGTCGATATAACCCTCGTTTCATGATAAAAGCCGCCCACTCTGATAGTGGGCGGCTTTTGTTATCGTTACATTTCACCTTCGGCTTCCCGCCTTTTGATGAGGATGGTGGTTTGCCAGTTGGGGAGTTTTTCGGAATAGGCGAGGACGTTTATGAAGGTCCGGCAATTGTCCCAGCATACCATTGGAGCCCCTAGATAGAGCAGAAGATCGAACCACTGGAAGCCGTCCGCAATGCCACCTGCGATAAACCAGAGTGCCACCGACAGGCTGAGCGTGGCGGTGATGCTGCTGAGGACAAGCCAGTCCCGGAGGTCGACAATTTCGCGGGTGGCCATATTCCACATCCCGCGCGAGGAGATGAAAATGATAGCTATGCCAAGGATGATAACCGGAACCAATAGGAGACTATAGACTTGCAGTGACGGCTGGTTGCTGAGGTATTCGCCCAAGCCTACCAGCATTTGAATGCCGATGATGATGCTGACGAGAACTCTCACGTGGGTGCGCGGGCGCCCGGGGAGGGATTCGAGGATGCGGCTCAGAAAATTCGGAACCATAGGGAAAACTCCGGAAAGATATCACGGGGAGGCCGTGCCCTGATGTTGACTTGGTAGCAGATGCGGGAGAATTTGGCAATAGTGTGTACACATATGCACATTTGTGAATCAAGCCAGATGCCATGTTCACAGCCGCCCCCCTTTTGACGGGGGGCGGCTGTTTTGGGTTCGTATTTAGTCGCCTTCTTCCTTGCGGCGTTTGATGAGGGCGATGGTACCCCAGTCCGGCAGTTCCTTCGCGCGGGACTGGACGGCCAGAAAGATGCGACCATCCTTCCAGAGAATGAATAGCCCTATCATCAGACCGATTACCTCCATCCAGCCGTCTATACCGTTAGTGATGCCAGCAACGGCCCATAGGCCGACGGAAATCCAGAACGTTGAGGTGATGGCACGGACGACGACCCAGTCGCGGAGGTCCATGATTTCCTTACTGATGAGCGAGAAATCCGACTTCACCACAAAGATTAAAAGCGGCAGGCTGACGGCCAATGTCAGCAGGATGGAGTTGAGGATTTTATCCAGTGAATGGACGAGCATGACCATGCCCATCAGAAACCAGATGTGGGTGCGCGGGCGCCCGGGGAGGGATTCGAGGATGCGGCTGAGCCAGTTGGGTACCATGGAAAAGCTCCGAGAGATATCACGGGAATAGCCGTGCCTTGGTGAACAGATAGCATAGGCTTGGGTCAGTATCAATAATGTATACTTACATTCCTGATTCGGTGTTCGGTGTTCGGTGTTCGGTGTTCGGTGTTCGGTGTTCGGTGTTCGGTGTTCGGTGTTCGGT
>JAIXZU010000132.1 GCA_027489415.1 Alphaproteobacteria bacterium | reverse complement strand
GTTGGTCGTCGTCGTCGTCGTCGCTCACGATGACATCGTCAACAGGTTCCGGCGCGGGGGAGTCGTCGAGGTTGACGTCGAGGTCGGCGGCGAGGATGCCGTCTTCGTCGTGGTCTTCTCCACGGATGGTGCGGCTGCCTACGGGCTGTGTCATGTGGATGTCCTTTCCCTTTGACCGCAGTGGGGGCTGCGGTTCATGATAATCTTTGTGCGGTTCCAGTGTGGGTAGCCGGGACGCGCAACAAAAGCCCCCACCACCGAAAAAAGGCGGTTGCGGCCTTGACTGCGGCACGGAAGTGCGTGCTTCAAGTCCTCACTGTAACCTATTGTGTGCCTATATTATAACAAGACAATCACGGTAACTGTTCCTGCTAGATGGGGCGGCGCGGGGAGAGTGTCAAGCCGCGCAGCAAACTTTCTTCGCGGTTTATTTTTGACGATGGTTAGACTTGCTTCATCGCTTTGAATTTATTCCAGTATTCCGGCGAGAGCCAATCGGCTTTTTTTATCATTTGTGTATACTCGGTGCGCTGGGTGGTTTGATGTTTCCACAAATGATGTTGCTCGTGGAAGAGGGTCAGGGCGTCGGTGTCCTCCGGCAGGGTGAGGACGCCGGTGCTGGTGAGGAGGTCGTAGACCGTGCTGCTGTGGGGGCCTTGGGTGAGGTCCTGCCCCAGTTCCTCGGCGGGCATTTTGAGGATGACGTAAGCGCGGATGATGGCTTGCGAGAGTTCCGCCAGCGGGCCGGGGGGGAAGTGGAGCTGGCCGAGAGTTTCATCGATTTGCGGCAGGATGTGCGGCCAGCGGCAGACGAGTGCGAGGAGCGTGCGCGTGGCGGCGTCCCCCTGAATGGCGGGTTTATAGTCCCGTGGCGCTTGGGCGGCGTTGGACTTGGGGGCTTTGGCGGTGGTTTCGCGCGGGCGGCTGTTGGTGCGCGTGGCCTGGAAGAGTTTGTCCTTGAGAATCTGGCTATAGGCGCGGCGGACCACCTGATTGGTGATTTGGGCGAGGAGCTGGTTCAGTTCGGATTCCAGTGTGGCGCGGCCGTCCGCCGTGGTGGGGTCCGACACTGCTGACAGTTGCTGCCAGAGGAGATTTTCCAGCGGCGTGGTTTGGGTGAGGAGGTTGCGGAAGGTGGCGATGCCGTCCTTCTGCACCAAGGTATCCGGATCCTCCCCCTGCGGCAGGAAGACGAAGCTGAGGGTGCGGCCCGGTTCCAGCACCGGCAGAGCGCGGTTGGCCATGCGCAGGGCGGCGGTGCGGCCGGCGGCGTCGCCGTCCAGGCAGACTATCGGGTGCGGGTTTTGCTGCCAGAGGAGGGTGATTTGCTCGGCGGTGACGGCGGTGCCCAAGGGTGCCACGGCGGTTTTGAAACCGGCTTGATAGAGGGCGATGACGTCCATGTACCCTTCCACCAGCACCAGTTGGTTGCTGGTTTTGAGGTGCGGTTTGGCGCGGTGGAGGTTGTAGAGCAGGAACGATTTGTTGAAGAACGGCGTTTCCGGCGAGTTCAGATACTTCGGTTCGCCTTTGCCCATGACGCGGCCGCCGAAGCCGACGACGCGGCCTTGGCTATCGTGAATCGGGAACATCAGGCGGCCACGGAAGCGGTCGTAGTCCCTTCCCTTTTCCGCTGATTTTTCCGACTGCGTGGTGAGGCCGGTGGTTTTGAGGATGTCCGGCGTGAAGCCTTCGTTGAGGAGGGCGTTTTTGGTGGCGTCCCAGCTATCCGGCGCATAACCCAAGCCGAATTCCTCCACCGTGGCGGGGCTGAGAGCGCGGCGCGTGATGTAGGCTTGGGCGTCCTCGTTGATATTCCGCTGGAAGAAGACGGCGGCGCGCTCCAAGGCTTTGAAGCCGTCCATGCGGCGTTCCGCGGCGCGAGGGTCCGACGGTTCACTTTCCGGCAGTTTGATACCGGCCTGGCGGGCGAGGCGTTGTACGACCTCCGAGAACGTACCGCCTTGGGTTTCCTGCACGAAGGTGATGACGTCTCCGCCTGCGCCGCAGCCGAAGCAGTAGTAGCTGTTTTGGTCCTCCCGCACGTGGAAACTTGCGGATTTTTCGGAGTGGAACGGGCAGCAGCCCCACCACGCGCGGCCCTTCTTCTTCATGTTGGGCACGACTTTGCGGACTTCGTCCACGATGTTGAGGCGCGTTTTGACTTGGTCGATTACATTTGGTGGGTATTTCATACCGGCGCGCCTCCTTCCCTTGGGCCCACCTTAGGGGGGTTGTGGAATTTGAGCAAGTGTGGTTTAGTAAAACAAGTGGCCTACGGGCTGTTTTTATTTGTGCAAGACATTGAGATATTAAGACAAGAGGAGCGGGGAACACTATGGAACGCGTGCCGATGACCATTTACGGATTTGAGCGCCTGACCGAGGAGCTGCGCGACCTGATACGCGTGCAGCGCCCCGCGATTTCCGCCGCGATTGAAGAAGCGCGCGGCCACGGCGACTTGAAAGAAAACGCCGAATACCACGCTGCCAAGGAAAAGCAGGGCTTTGTGGAAGGCCGCATTGCTGAATTGGAAAGCAAGCTGAGCCGCGCCGACGTGATTGACCCGACCAAGCTGAAAGGCGGCAAGATTATGCTGGGCGCCACCATTACCTTGGTGGACGTGGACAGTGACAAGGAAGTGACCTACGCGCTGGTGGGCCCCGATGAGGCGGATTTTGAGAAAAAGCGGATTTCCACCACCAGCCCGATTGGGCAGGCGTTGCTAGGCAAAAGCGAAGGCGACGAAGTGACCGTGAACGCGCCCGGTGGGAAGCGGGTTTATGAGGTGGAGAAGGTTGAATTCAAGGCAATGAGAGACTAGAGGTTAGAAGTTAGAAGTTAGAAACAGGCCCTTGCGGGCCTGTTTTTTTGGTTGTGGATTTCGTTTTAGAGGCCGTGGCGGGCGATGAAGCTTTGGCGCGACATGCTCCAGACGTCGTTTTCAGTATCCCCGCAGTGGTAGGGAGGGTTTGCTGGAAAGACGCCGTGGAAGTCGCATCGGGTTTTTTGCTGCACGGCGGCGGAGGCGTCGTTACTGACGGCGTTGCTGATTTCGAGGACTTCGGCCGTGGTGTTTTTAAACAGCCAGCGCATGGTGGCGATGACGGCTTCCGGCATGTAACCCTTGCCACGGAATTGCCCCGCGAGCCAGAAGCCCATTTCCCAGGTGTGGTCCGTGTCCAGCTTCACGCCGACCGAGCCCATGGGGGTTGCGTCCTCCGCGCGGCGGATGATGAAGGGAAAATGGGTGCCAGCCTCCCGCTGCGGAAAGACCACCTTTTCCAGGAACGTGATCGCGCCGTCTTCCGGATAGACCGGATAGGGGACGGGGTGGCGCATCCAGCGGAGGATGGAGTCGTCCGCGAAATTCGCTTGGATGAAGGGGGCGTCCGCGAGTGTCACGGGTGTGAGGGTGAGGCGGGGTGTGGTGATGTTTGACAAGATAGACTCCTGATAAAACGCAACTAATGCATACATCATGCAAAGATTGTGCGGGATTGGCAAGGGAATGATGAACAGGCCCCCGAGGGGGCCTGTTGCGTGACGTTAGAACTCCATGCCGAGTTTTTTGAAGGCTTGGTAGGTTTTCTCACCCATCTGGCCCTTGTTGTACTTGCCGCGCAGGAAGGATTTCTCTTGCGGAGAGAGGGTTTCACCGGCTTCGAGTTTTTTCAGCATGTCCTGGACCGGGCCGGGCTTGAAACCACGGCTGCCGCGTGCGTGAGGTTCGTACTTGGCTTGGCGGAGGGCGGAGAGGCGGTCGGAGGTCAGGGCAAATTTACCGGCACCCTGCCAGTTGTGCTGCTGGTTGGCGAGACGCCGCATGGCGGTGTTGACGCTGTCCACCCACCTGCCGAGTGTGGGATGGCTGCGAACCGGCCACATGTTGTTTTCGGCAAAGTAGGCCTTGGCTGCTTCGAACATCTCCCACCACGGGCCGGTGCGGGTTTCAGCCGCATTTGCGATGCCTTTGGTGATGTAGTTGGCAGAACTTTGAGTGTATGAGGTTATCTGGCTCTCGGAGCTCATGATGGTATCCTGATAAACGGTTGCGATGGCTAACCGTTTATCAGCGAAGCCACGTGTTTTCAAGGGGATTGTAGATGCGCGAGGGCGTGCCGGAAAGCGCGTAAGGCAGTGTGAGGGCGGGTACGCCTACGGGAATGTGGTTAGCGTGGGTGGCGGGTGGCTGGCCGGAAAGGTTGAGGCTGGTGCTGACCAAAGGCATGCCTGCGGCGGCGAGGTAGGATTGCATATATGGTTGTTGCGGCAGGCGGATGGCGATGGTGGGGAGGCCGCCGGTGAGGAGTTTCGGGAGGGTGGGCAGGGCCGGGAGCACCAAGGTGGTGGGCGGTTGGCTTGGGTGCCAGTAGGTTTGCATGGCTTGGTGGCAGGCCTCCGGCAGTACAGGGCAGAAGAGGCTGAGTTGGCTGAGGTTCTCGATCAGAACGATATAGCCTTTGGTGGGGGCGCGGTTTTTGGCTTCCAGCAGCGATTGCAAGGCTTCGACGTGGAAGGGGGCCGCGACATAGCCGTAGACGCCTTCGGCGGGGGCGGCGGCGACTTCGCCACGGTGGAGGGCGGCTTGCCAGACATCCAGTGCGTTCAGAGAGAACCAAGAGGGTGATTCGTTGGTGGCAAGGGCGGCTTGGGATGACATGGTTGTGCCTTAACACAGGATGGTGTATACGGAAAGCCAGAATAACCTGTTCCCTTTTGCAACGGAGAGACCTGATGAGTGGAGCTTCGATAAATTCGGCGCGGCTGAAAAAGTGTGACGATACCCATGTGATTTCGTTTGAACTGCTGCTGGACAGCTGCAAGCAGAATGGACAGCAGATTTGGGTGCTGCCGGTTGAGCTGAATTTCACGAAGCTGCCTGAAGACAGCTGGTCCGCGCACAGTGAAGTGATGACGATTGCGAGCACGGTGGCAGACCTGATGAAGGAGCACCTAGACCGGATAATTGGCAGCAGGCGCATACCGGATGACGCGACGGTGCTGGAAGTGACCGACCACGTGACGCTGGCGATTGCGCAGACGGCACCTGACTGGACGTTCTCGTGGCTGAAGATTCTGGAGCATAAAGCTGCGGCGCCGACCGGGACAGATAGCCACCGGGAGGCGCCACCTGCACACCTGCCGCCGACCTTACGGTTGGTGAAGACGGAATAAGACACCAGATACCACAGGGGCGGCCGGAGATTTTCCGGCCGCTTTTGTTTGAGTTTGACAGGTACCCCGAAGGATTATAGGACTGAGATACCCCACACTTTTAAAGGAGGCATGAATGTTCGCCCTCGATATTACCCCTGCCAAGCGCAATGCCTGCGGCCCTGACCACGATGTGTTTGAGTTCACCAGCCGCTTGCCGGAAGGCGAAATGGAAGGTGCCGTGATTTTCCGCAAGATGCCGGAGTTCTCCGGCCGGATTGAGCCGGAAACGGTGTGCCAGCATGTGCGTAACGCGGTGACGGTTGCCCAGCAGGAAGCTGCCACGGCCACACCCCGCGGCATGCTGAAAGCGCTTGAATACCTTGAAGCACGGATGGGCGCCATGCTGGCGGCCGTACCGGGCCTTCAGTTCGAGCGCTTTGAAAAACGACACTAACGATGGGCCGGAGAGATTTCTCTCCGGCCCGTTTTTTTTGGGTTTAGCGAAGGGTTTGGAAGAAGGTTTGGAGCATCGTGCGGCAGGCTTCTTCCTCGATTCCGCCCAGGATTTCCGGCTTGAAGTGCATGTGGTTTGGAACGCGGGCGCCGGAGACGGTGCCGCCGGATTTGGGGTCGTACGCCCCAAAAACCACCTTGCCGACGCGAGCGTGGCAGAGGGCGGCCATGCACATGGCGCAGGGTTCCAGCGTGACGGCGAGGGTGCAGTCCTCCAGGTAGCGCCTTGTTTTGAGGGCTTCGGCGAGGATGAGCATTTCGGCATGGGCGAGCGGGTTTTGCAGGGTTTCGACCTGATTGTGCGCGGTGGCGATGACCTCCCCTGCCCCGTTCACCAGCACGGCGGCGATGGGAATTTCCGATTTGCTTACGGCCAGCTTAGCAGATGCCATTGCAAGATGCATGATTGCGCTTGGGGCGAGGGTGGGGGCATTGCGGCTCATGGGGTTTCATATAGGATAGCACGATGAATACGACAAGTCAGCGCCCGGTTATTGGGATACCTATGGATTGGAAAGAAAAAGGCACTTATAAACTGCCTTACTATGCCATTAGAGACAGTTATTTCAATGCGATATGGGATGCGGGCGGGTTGCCTGTGGGCATACCCCTGCTTGAGGCTGCGGGAAATGATTACGTTCGTTTTGTGGATGGTGTGATGCTGCCGGGGGGCGATTACCCCAGCCCGAGCCGCTGGTATGGCGATGGCCATGGAATACCCGATGAGCACCCGCGCAGCATTGTGAATGAACAGATGATTCGGGACCTGCTGTTGCTGGATAAGCCGTTTTTGGCAGTGTGCGCTGGTATGCAGGAAATGGCTGTGGCGACCGGCGGGCTATTGCACTGGCGGGTTGCGGATGCGATTCCGAGTGAGATTAACCACCGCATGCTGACGCCCAGCGAAATTGCCCACACGGTAAAGGCTGAGCCAGGCACGTTGTTTGCCAAACTGGTGGGTAATGAGCCTTACCCCGTGAACAGCCAGCACTTTGAAGCAGTGAAACTGATTGGTGCCGGCGTGATTGTGAGCGGCCGTGCGCCAGACGGCGTGATTGAAGCGATTGAAGTGCCGGGTAAGCGCTTTGCGCTGGGTGTGCAGTGGCACCCTGAGATGGGCTTTACGGAGCAGGACCATAACCTGTTGGTGGGGCTTGTAGATGCCGCACGCCGTTAAGGGTTGATTTTTCGGTCTTATAGGCCCACAAGGTGACTTATGAGATTGAATGTATTTTTACAGCGGGCGGGGGTTGGTAGCCGCCGCGAGGCCGAGCGCATGGTGGAAGCCGGGCGCGTGAGCGTGGACGGTGTGATTGCAACCGTGACGACGCAGGTGGAGGATTCCAGCGTGGTGACGTTGGATGGCAAGGCCGTGGGCGTGGAAAGTGCGCCGGTGGCGAGGATTTTCAAATATCATAAGCCCGTGGGCGTGATTATTACGGCGCGTGACCATGAGGGACGGAAGACGCTGTATGACGCGCTGGCGGAGATGCCGAATGCCAAAGAATTGCCGCGCTTAATGCCTGTGGGCCGCCTTGACCTGAACAGTGAGGGGCTGTTGCTGTTGACTACTGATGGGGGGCTGGCGCAGACGCTGATGAGCCCGAAGACGGCGTTGCGTAGAGAGTACCATGTGCGGGTTTATGGTGAGTTGACACCCGTGCAGCTGAACCAGTTCCGGAAGGGTGTGACGATTGAAGGGGTGTGGTACCGCGGTGCCGAAGTGGAGCTGTTGAAGATTGGTGAGAGCCAGCGCAACCGGTGGTACAGCGTGGTGCTGACCGAAGGCAAGAACCGCGAGATACGACGCATTTTCAATTACTTCAACTGCGAAGTTAACAGGCTACTTCGGGTACAATACGGGCCCTTCACGCTGGACGACATGCCGAAACATGCGCTGGTGGAGGTGCCGCGTAAGGATGTAGAGGCTTTGGTAAGGAATTTGGAAACCGGTAAGGAAGCGGGAGATGCGACAGATGAGCAAGAGTAAGATAACGAGTAAGGCGAAGGCACGCGGACGGGGCGAGGACTCCGGCTGGGTGGCACCGGATACCGACTTTGATAAGCCCGCGCGGAAAGCGGTGGCAAAGAAGGGACCCGAGAAAAGCGTGGTGTTTAGTGACCACATTATTAGCGGGACGTTACGCGGCCGCAAAGTGCTGCTGCCGAAGAGCGACGCGGTGCGCCCGAGCAAAAACCGCGTGCGGCAGGCGGTGTTCAACATGCTTTCCGCCCGTGTGGAGTGGGACGGCATGGTGGTGGCCGACCTGTTTTGTGGCAGCGGTGCGTGGGGGCTTGAGGCCCTGAGCCGTGGGGCCGAGACCGTGTATTGCGTGGATATTGATGAGCGTGTGGCGGCGGAGAACATTAAGAGCCTGAATGCTGCGGGTGCCAAGGCGATTGGGGCTGATGTGCGGCTGTGGACGCCCCCTGCCCTGTGCGACGTGGTGCTGGCCGACCCGCCATATGGCAAGGGTTTGGCGCAGGCGTTGATTGGGAGAGCCAGCCAGATGGGTGCCAGTGGCAGCTGGTGGTGCATGGAAGCCGGAACCGACGACGAGCTAGTATGGGACGGGTTTACGGATGTGACGTTCAAGGACTATGGCAAGAGCCGGGTTTGGCTGGCTTTGCAGGTTTAAGGAACGAAGACATGCAAAAACGCCCCCATGCGGGGGCGTTTCTTCGTGAGTAGGGGCGGTTCAGCCGAAGGCGGAGTCGTGGGAGCCGGGGGTACCGCCGGTGACGGGCGGGGCCAGGGTCGGGTCCTGTGACACGGGATTGCTGTGCTTGAGGTCCGCGTGGGTGACATCCGGCTTGCGGATGCTGGTACCGTCGCGGTGCTTGCGGCTGGAAGTATCTTGGTGGTTCTGATGCGAGCTCATTGCTTCCTCCTCGGAAAAAAAGTGATGAAGTCTACGCAGTACGCGGGCGGTTTATGCCTGTTGGGGGTGGGCGTCAAGGGGGGCGCGGTGGCTTGGTGTGCGGTGCAGCATGGTGCCGCTATTGAAATCTATGACTTTTGCCGACGCTTTAGCGGCGGGCGAAGAGTTTTTCGAGCTCCGGCAGCGATAAAGACACCACAGTGGGGCGGCCGTGGTTGCAGGTGAGCGAGGCGGGGGTGGATTCCATTTGGCGCAGGAGGGCGTTTTGCTCGGCGATGCTGAGGCGGCGGTGGGCGCGGATGCTGTGGTGGCAGGCGATGGTGGCGAGGACGTGCTCCAGCCGCGAATGGAGGGTGGTGCGGGGGGTGAGGGATTGGAGGTCCTGCACAAGGTCCCTCACCAGTGGTGTGGGGTTCACTTCACCGAGGAGTTGCGGGATGGCGGTGACGGTGACGGCGCTAGGCGAGTAGCTTTCGACATCCAGACCGAATTTCTGGAGTTCTTCGGCGTGGGCGAGGAGGAGCGTGGCCTCCGCCGGGGTGCAGCTGATGATGACGGGCAGGAGGAGTGGCTGGGCGGCGATGCGGCCTGCGGTGAACTGGGATTTGAGGGTTTCGTAGACGAGGCGTTCGTGGGCGGCGTGTTGGTCGACTATCACGAGGCTTCCGGTTGTGTTTTCGGCGACGATGTAGGTGTTTGCGATTTGGCCGAGGGCGGCACCTAACGGGTGTTGAGTGTCGGGTGTTGTGTGTTGAGTGTCGGCTTCACCTTTGAGGAGTTTTTGGGGCGGGAGGGTGAATTCGGTATTTGGTGTTTGGTAGTCGGTGCTCGGCTGGTGGTGGGTGAAGCTGGGTTGGTAGGCGGGTTGGAAGGCGGGGGCGGTGATGGGATTGGGGGCGTAGGAGTAGGTTTCTTCAAGGCTTTGCGTGCCTGTGTAAGGCTGTAAGGTGGATTTTAAGGTTTGGCTGAGGGCTTGGTGGACGGCGGAGAAGACGAGGCCGTAGAGTTCGGAGGGTTGGTGGAAGCGGACTTCAGATTTGGCGGGGTGGACGTTGACGTCGACGGCGTCGGTCGGGACGGTCAGGAACATCACGGCGAGCGGTTGGCGGCCTGCGGGAAGTTTGTCGCCGTAGGCGTTTTTGATTTCTTTTTGGAGGGACCAGTCCTTCAACGGACGGCCGTTGACGAAGAGGAACTGTTTGGCGGCGTTGCCGGAGTGGAGGGTTGGCGGGCTGAGGAATCCGTGGAGGGCCATGCCGAGTGCGGGTTTTTCGGCGTGCATGGGTAGTGCGCTTTGGGCGAATTCCGCACCCAGAACGTGATGCAGGCGCATGGCGTGGGCTTGGAAGAAATCCCCCTGCGCGGCGGGGACGTGCCATGTTTCCTGACCGTCCTCCAGCACCGTGATTTGGACATGGGGGTGGGCGAGGATGAGATTTTTGAGGACGACTTCGGTGGCCAAGGCCTCGGCGCGGACGGATTTGAGGAACTTGCGGCGCGCGGGAGTGGCGTAGAAGAGGTCCGCCACTTCGATTCGTGTGCCTGCGGGGTGCGCGGCGGGGCGGGTTTCGCCGGAGGAGGTGATGCTCCAGGCTTCCGGCTGAGATAGGGGGCGGCTGGTGAGCGTGAGGCGGCTGACGGAGGCGATGGACGGCAGGGCTTCGCCGCGGAAGCCGAAGGTGTTGATGTTGAAGAGGTCCTCGGTATTCGCGATTTTAGAGGTGGCGTGGCGCGAGATGGCGAGGGGGAGTTCGTCTTTCGGGATGCCGGAGCCGTTGTCGGTGAGAATCAGGTTCACCAGACCTGCGCCGGTGAGCTCCAGCCTGAGGGACGTGGCGCCGGCGTCGAGGGCGTTTTCGGTGAGCTCCTTCACCACCGAGGCCGGACGCTCCACGACTTCACCCGCCGCGATTTGGTTGGCGAGGGTGTCGTCGAGTTTTTGGATGGGGCGGCGGGTCATCAGTGCTTCCGTGTTCGGTGTTTGGTGTTCCGTGTTTAGCATGTCAGACGATTGTTTGCACTTGCGGCAAAATGTTACATATGTAACATTTTATTATGAGCCTGAAAGTTAAAACCACCCATGGCGGAGTCGTGCGGATTCCGCATGACATTAACGTGCGTTTAGATGCGCTGTGTGAGGCCACGGGACGTTCCAAAGCCTACTATGTGACCCATGCGTTGCACACTTACCTGAAAGACATGCAGGCCTACCTGAATGAGGCTGACCCTGTGCGGAAGGAACAGATGGCCAGAGACCTGAGGTTGGTGCTTTAAAGCTATTTAACTCATTTATGACACCGTATTTATGACAACGTCAGACGGGCTAAAAAGTTGCAGGGTCGCGCTGATAAAAAGTGTCAAATAGGGCCGCTATTAGCCATTTTTATCACCACAACCCAACAGCTTTTTATCTCCGCCATACGCCATCATAAATAAGTTAAATAGTTTTAAGGCTTCTTCAAGTGAAGTGTGATAGCTGACGGGAGGTTAAAGCTGTTTGACACTGAATAAGTAACTTGCCGACCAGAGGGGAGGGTTGCGCCGGCACGGTGATATTTGGAAAAATGAGATTTTTCTCAAATATCATCCGGCTGGCGCGACGGCTATGGGGTCATTTCGTGCATGAGTTGACTGGGAAGGCTTTAACTCTGTTTAACGTATTCATGACACCGCCTGACGGGCTCAAATGCTCTTTGTGGCGTTGATAAAAAGTGTCGAAGAGTTAAACAGCTTTAGTGCGATGGGATAGACATTACGACTCTTCCACATTTCTCCATTCGTGAGTTCCGGCCTCCGCCGGAAACGGAGTAGAACGCCTTGGCGTAATGGAGGCAAAGCCTCTTTAAGGGGGGCAAGCCCCCTTAACCCCCACTGTGCCTTATTCTAAGATAGTAATTTCATTCAACAGACAGCATTATGATGCAGCTGGACACTTTAAGGACACAGTGCTCAATGACATCAGGCGCCGACGAGGGCGGTGGCGAAGGCTTTGGGGTTGAAGGGGCCGAGGTCGTCCAGCCCCTCCCCTACCCCGATGGCGACAATGGGGAGAGGGCCATTACCGAAGTTTTTGGCGGCGAGGGCGAGGAGAAAGCCTGCGCGGGCGGTGCCGTCCAGCTTCGTGATGATGAGGCCGGTGAGCGGGATTTGTTTGTGGAATTCTTCCACCTGCTGGATGGTTGATTGGCCGAGGGTGGCGTCCAGCACCAGTACCGTATGATGCGGGGCGGTGGCGTCCAGCTTCTGGATGGTGCGGGTGATTTTGGGGAGTTCGGCGAGGAGATCGGTGCGGTTGGGGAGGCGACCGGCGGTATCTATCAGGAGGATATCAGCCTTGTTATTTTGCGCGGATTCCAAGGCGGCGTAGGCGACGGCGGAGGAGTCCGCTCCCACTTTGGCGGGTGGGATGATGGTGACGGAGCCTTTGCGGCTTGAGGCCTTGTCGGCGCGGTCGGTCCAGACCTTCAGTTGTTCTACGGCGGCGGCGCGGAAGGTATCCGCAGCCGCTACCGTCACGTTTTGGCCTTCCGAGGCCCACTGGGCGGCGAGTTTGCCGATGGTGGTGGTTTTACCGGCGCCGTTGACGCCTGCGATGAGGATGACGGTGGGAGAAGACGGGAAAGTGAGCGGCATAGCGAGTGGTGCGAGGCGTTCCGCGATGAGGGATGCGAGGGCGGCTTTGAGGGCTTCGAGGGTGAGAGGGTCCGGCAGTTTGGCTTTGCGGAGGTCCTTCAAGAGAGCTTGGGCAACGGGGAGAGAGGTGTCTGCCGCGATGAGGGCTTCTTCCAAGGCTTCCAGCGTGGCGTCGTCCAGCTTCGCGGCGATGCCGAGGGCTTGTTTGAGGCCTTCGGTGAGGTTGGTTGTTGAGCGGGTGAGGCCGCTAGTGATGCGAGAGAACCAATTCATATAAAGTGATTGAGTAATTGTGTGATTGAGTTACTGAGTGATGGAGCGTTCGAAGCCGTTAAGTAGTTTGCATACGTGTTCATAGCGTGTCCGCAAATTGTTGACTACTTCTTTATCTATATAACCAAAATCTCCTGCAAAATTAAGCCAGAGATCCATTTCATGAGCAGAGCCACGCGCGATGCGGATATACCTGAGGAGTTCTGGCTTCGACTGATTTTTCCCAAAGCCTTCGGCGAGGTTTGCACATATACCTGTACTGGCGCGGCGCATTTGATCAGCAATACCTCCGTATTGCTCGGTTTGAGGTAAATTTTTCAAATATGGGCGTAACTCCACCGCAAGAAGGTACGCTTCCTGAAATGCTTTGAAGTCCTTAACTGAAGCAATAAGAGCCATTGTTTACGGATTTGGTATGGTGGGGCGGAGGTCGTTCCAGCTGGCGAGGTTTTTGAGGAGGGTTTTGTGGGTGTCGTCCCGGACTATCTGCATGGCGACGGTGGGGCTGGTGAGCCAGAGGGCGACGGCGGGGATGACGAACAGGAATGAGTAAGCATAATGGCGGTGGCGGCAGGCTGAGAGGAAGGCCAGCGTAAACAGGCACCAGACAATGAAGACGGTGAGGCCCTGTGGAATGTTGCCCGCAAAGGCATGGCCCGCACCGGGGAGCATGACGCCGATGGCGCCCGCTTTGGCGACTTTTTGTTGTTGGGCACTGCGCAATTTTTTGATGCGGGTTTTGAGTTCTTCGGCTTGGGGCAGGCCGTAGGTTTGGGTGATTTTGCCTTTGGTTTCGGCTTGTTGCCAGACGTCGTGCAGCTGGGCGGCGGTGGCCCATGGGTTGCCTTTAAATTTTTCCGAGAGCTGACGGAGAGCATCCGACTGGGCGGCAGAATTGGGGCCGGTGGAGATGTGGTAGAGGGCCTCCGGTGCGTAGGCGCTGGTGGGGTTTTCGGTGAGGAGTTCGGTGATGATGGCGACGGCGACGGCGGGGCGCTCCATGGCGATGTTCAGGCGGGCGGCATTGGTGAGGGCTTCTTCGCGTTCCTGACCGTGGGCCTTGTGGGCGAGGCGCTGCCATTCTAAAGCGGCGGAGGGGAGGTCTCCGAGTTTTTCCAGTGCTTTGGGGAAGCCGGTGTCGGGCAGTTCTTCGACGTGCAGGGTGGCGTCCGGCACGGCAAGCGGTTTGAGGCTGGGGCCGGCTTTGCCGTCCAGCGGGCCGACGGTGACGGCATGGGATAGAGGAACCAAGGAACCGAGGAACCAAGGAACCAGGCAGAGGAGAAGTCGGATTGTGTTTTTTGTTCCGGACATGTGTTGGTTATACTCTTTGAACAGTGATGCGACAACCGTGCGGCTGGACGTTTGGTTCCAGACTTGCTAGGAGTTACAGCAACACGTAAGGACGGGGGCTGAAGATGCTGGAATTCATTCAAGAAAAACTTGGTAAAGCACTTGCCAGTTTAACAGGCAAAGGGCTGCTGACCGAAGCGGATGTGGATGCCGCACTGCGCGACCTGCGCGTGAGCCTGCTTGAGGCCGATGTGGCCCTGCCCGCGATTAAGCACCTGATGGCCAAAGTGCGGGCGGACGCCGTTGGTGAGGCCGTGCTGAAAGGTGCCAACCCCGGCCAGCAGGTGGTGAAAATTGTTTACGATGCGCTGGTGGATTTGCTGGGTGAAGCGGCACCGCTGACGCTGAATGTGGCGCCGCCTGCAGTGATTTTGATGTGCGGTTTGCAGGGCGGTGGTAAGACCACCACCAGTGGCAAATTGGCGAAGATGCTGGCGGAGACGCAAAAGAAGCGGGTGATGCTGGCGAGCCTTGACGTGTACCGGCCTGCGGCGATTGAGCAGCTGGCGATTCTGGCCGAGAAGACCGGGGCCATGAGCTTTACGCACGACAGCATGGATGTGATGGTGCGGGCGAAAGCGGCGATGGCGGAGGCGAAAAAGCACAGTGTAGACGTGCTGATTGTGGACACGGCAGGCCGCCTTGCGGTGGATGAGAACCTGATGCTGGAGCTTGAGAAGGTACGTGACCTTGTGAAGCCTGCGGCGAGTTTGCTGGTGGCGGATGGCCAGACTGGTCAGGTGGCGGTGGAAGTGGCGAAAGCCTTCCATGAGCGGATTGCGTTGACGGGGTTGGTGCTGACGCGGATGGATGGTGATGCGCGCGGTGGCGCGGCGCTTTCCATGCGGTTTATTACCGGTGTGCCAATTATTTACCTTGGGGTTGGTGAGGCTGTAGGGGCGCTGGAAGCCTTCAGGCCCGATGGTTTGGCCGGACGGATTTTAGGCCAAGGGGATGTGGTGGCGCTGGTGCAGAAAATGCAGGCGGCGGCGAGCACCGAGGACGGGGCGAGTTTGGAGAAGAAGATGATGTCCGGTAAAGCACTGGACATGAACGACCTGAAAAAACAGATGCTGATGATGAAGAAAATGGGTGGCATGGCAGGCATGCTGGACATGCTGCCGGGAATGGGCGCGTTGAAGGGCAAGATTGACCCGAGCAAGGTGGATGACAAGGTGATTGTGCGGCAGATTGCGGTGATAGATTCCATGACCAAGGAAGAGCGCAGAAACCCGTTGATTCTGAATGCCAAGCGGCGGATACGGATTGCGAAAGGGTGCGGGCTGACGGTGCAGGAGGTGAACAAGGTGGTGAAGATGCATGAGCAGATGAATAAAATGACCAAAATGATGAAAAGCGGGAAGTTGGCGCAAATGCTTAAGGGCGGGCGCTAAAACGGCCATCCGTCACTTTTTGGCAGGTCTGAAATACTTCATTTGTATTCGGCGCCCTGCCAAAAAGCACCGGAATGACCGTTTGTAGCATCCCGCTGGCGGATTCCTGAGAGACGGCGCTGCGCGCCGCAAAAAACCCGGCTGATGCCGGGTTTTTCGTTGGTGGATGGGAGGTGATGGTCAGGCGTAGTCCACCGCCGGGGCGCGGATGGTGTTGAACATTTCCTCCAAGACGCTGCGGACGGCGGGGTCGTTCGAGGGGACCGAGCGCCAGTTGCCGCCAATGCGGAAGAGCGTGTTTTCGATCGGGACGTCCTTGCCGATGGCGGTGTGGAGCTGGGGCTCCTTGCCGCGGGTGCGGGCTTCGATCGAGACGAGGGTTTCGCCTTCCACGTTCAGTTTGAACGTGGTTTTGGTTTTGAAGGAATGGACTGTGAAGGTGTTCATGGCGGCGGTCCTTTCGGTGGCCGGTTGGGATGGATAGGTTATGGTGGAGTTTGTTTGGGATTACAAGGGGCTTTACAGGGTGGTGGGGGTGGGTTATACGGCGGATGTTGTGCGTGCCAAGCATGGTACCCGCAACCCGCCGGTTGAGAGATTTTTTGAATGTCACAGCCGGTTCCCGAATGGTTCGGGAGGCAGGCCCCTTTGAGGCCTGAGATATACACACAGGGAGGTTAACCCCTTCCGCACATGAAAGATTGAGATATGTCCGTTAAGATTCGCCTTGCCCGTGGTGGCCGTAAGAAACTGCCGATTTACAGCATTGTTGTTGCTGACAGCCGCGAAAGCCGTGATGGTAAGTTTATTGAGCGCGTTGGTTTTTACGCGCCGAAGGCCCGTGGCCAGGAAGTGCCCTTCCAGCTTGATGCCGAGCGCGTTGAGTTCTGGGTTGGCCGTGGCGCCCAAGTGACCGACGTGGTTGCCCGCCTGCTGGTGAAGCACAACGTTGGCCCCGAGGCTGTGCGTAAAGACCTGACCGAGCGTAAGGCCCGCCGCATTAAGGTTGCTGCGCTGGTTGACGCCAAAAAGGCCAAAGGCGAAGAGCTGAAGGCCGCTGCTGCCGCCGCTGCTGAAGCCGAAGCTGCCAAGAAAGCCGCTGCCGAAGCCAAGGCTGCTGAAGAAGCTGCCAAGAAGGCCGAAGCTGAAGCCGCTGCTGCTGCCGCTGCCGCGCCTGCTGAAGCCCCGGCTGCTGAAGAAGCTCCGGCTGCGTAACATGGCTGAAAAGCTTGTTTTTGTGGGGGCCCTGAAGGGCCCCCATGGATTGAAGGGCTTGGTGAAGGCGAACATCAAGCTGGATGATTATGACATGCTGATGGACGCCGGACCGCTGGTGACCAAAGAGGGCCGGAAGCTGAAGGTGACCAAGTGGCAAACCGCTGGACAGGGCCTGCTGGCACTGGCGATTGAGGGCATTACCACGGTTGAGCAAGCCGAAGGGCTGCACGGGCTGGGGGTTTACCTTGAGCGTGAGCGCTTCCCTGAAGTGGATGACGAGGTTTACCTTGACGAGCTGGTGGGTGAGCCGGTGCTGGGGCTGGATGGCAAGAGCCTGGGCGTGGTGGCGGCGATTGTGGACCTGCCGGGGGGGCCTGCGTTGGAGGTTGAAACCTTGGACGGATTGAAAGTTCTGCCGATTGAAGATGAGTTTGTGGTGATTGGTGAAACTTTGCAGGTGACCGAGCTGGGGTTGGAGATCCTCAAACTCTAGTGCTGCCAAGCGAAACGCCGCCTTGTGGGCGGCTTTTTTGTTCCGGAAATAAATTAAGTATACTTTTTGACTTAAGGGTGGGTTTGGTGTAGAGAGGGCGGGCTCAATACGTAGCTTTATGAAACACCAAGGCGCAAGCCTAATTTTAACGGGGAAACACCAATGCATTCCACTTCGTTCAAGCCTGAAGACTCGCTCGTCAAGATGCTCGCTGCCGGCTATGCGGCGACGCAGACGACCAACCAGCTGGGTAACGGCAGGCAGGCGGTGGCGAACCCGCATATTCAGACGGTCGAGGACTATATCGACAGCCTGAAGAACACGCAGGTTTCGCGGCACCGCGAGGCCTATGCCAAGGCGATTCGGGAGGAGCTCCGCAAGGGGGACTCCGCGCCCGTGGCGCTGAACTTCGGCATGGAGACGTTGCAGGCAGCACGGCTGTAACATCATCGAAAGGCGGCCTTCGGGCCGCCTGTTTTTTTTGGTGTGTACGGTTTGATTTGCGTATATAAGATTGGGCTTAGACGCTTTGCTGTCGATTCATCCCCTTTTTTCCCATGTTTCAGCTTTGAGGAGACGAGCATGACATTGAGCCAACCTGAAGAATTTTCGCGCGGGAACATCCTTGGCATGATTCGTGAGACAGCGAAGCTTGAGGATTACCCTGTTGCGGCCAGCCACGAGCTGAAAGTGCGGCTGGCGATGACTTTGTGCGAGGAGGTTTTTCCCGGCTTGGAGCCACCCATGCCCGCTGATATTGAGGCGGCGCTGGTAAAGCAGAAGCTGGACACGCACCTGACGGCCGAGCATGTGGTGGCTGGCTGGTATATGTATCATTTTGAAGAGAATGAACCGACCTATGATGTGTTGAGCCGGTTTGACCTGACCGCCAATGAGCTGCCCGACGATACGTTGTTGGCGCAGGTTATTCGGGAGTACGTTGCCGATATGGAGAGCCTTTTGAAGGATATTGAGGACGACCCCGACCTGACCGACGATTTTTTCCACACCCAGCAATATGTAAAGCTGGCGCGGAAAATGACCCCGGCTGATGTGCAGCACACAATGACGGTATGCCGCAAGTTCGGCATTCCACCGTTCCTTCTGGTTCATGGTTCCTGAGAGAGGAGACTGACAATGTCGAAATCGTGGTTCAAAGACAATAAGCAGGCTTTTGGCAAGCCTATGACACGGGGTGGCCAGATGCGTGACCAGATGGCGAGAGACGCGCAGAAGGGCAAGGAGATTACCCAGCAGCGTGGTTATACAACGATGGGTATTCGGCCCAAGAGCAAGTAACGAAAAGGCGGCCCTGACGGGCCGCCTTTTTTGTGCCGTGAGACGGATTAAGCCGCCTTCTGGCTGACCTTCAGGGCGTTGAGGGCGGAGCCTTCGCGGAACCACACCAGTTGCTCGTTATTGAAGGTATGGTTGAGGAGGATGTCCACCGTGGAGCCGTCCGCGTGGGTTACCGTGCAGGTGACCTTGCTGCCGGGTTTGAGGTCCTTCAGGTTGTGGAAGGCGAAGCGGTCGGTGGCCTCGATGAGGTCGTAGTCCTGCGGGTTTTCAAACACCAGCGGGAGGATGCCCTGCTTTTTGAGGTTGGTGTGGTGAATACGCGCGAAGCTACGGGCGATGGCGACGCGGCAACCCATCCAGCGCGGGGACATGGCGGCGTGCTCACGGGATGAACCTTCACCGACGTTCTGGTCTCCGACAAAGACCCAGCCTTGGTTGTTGTCCATGTAGTACTGACGGGCGATGTCCGCCGGTGTGCCTTCCGCACCGGTTACCACGTTGGTGGTTTTGCCAGGTACGCCGGTGAAGGCGTTGACGGCGCCGAGGTACATGTTGTTGGAGATGTTATCCAAGTGACCGCGGTATTTGAGCCATGGGCCTGCGGGGGAGATGTGGTCCGTCGTGCATTTGCCCTTCACTTTGATGAGGAGGGGCAGGTTTGCGTAGTCCTTACCGTCCCATTTCGGGAACGGGGCGAGGACTTGCAAGCGGTCCGAGCCGCTAGCGACCTGAACTTCCGGCTGGGTGCCTGCCTTGGGACCGGCGTAGCCGACTTCATCCGGGACGAAGCCCTTGGCGGGGACTTCATCCACTTCACCGGGGGCGCGCAGCAGGAAGGTTGTGCCGTCCGCGGCTTCTACTGGCGTGTTGAAGGGGTCGAGGTCCAGGCGGCCAAAGACGGCGTAGGCCAGAACGGTTTCCGGGCTGGCGATGAAGGAGCAGGTGCTGGCGAAGCCATCGTTCCGTTTCGGGAAGTTACGGTTGTAGGAGCTGATGATGGAGTTGGGCGTGCCTTCCTTGACGTCGTCCCGCTTCCATTGGCCGATGCAGGGGCCGCAGGCGTTGGAGAGGACGACGGCGCCGAGTTTTTCGAGTTTTTCGAGTTGGCCGTCCCGCTTGATGGTTTGGTGCACTTGCTCGCTTCCCGGAGTGACCATGAGGGGGCACTTGAGTTTAACGCCTTTGGCGATG
>JAIXZU010000080.1 GCA_027489415.1 Alphaproteobacteria bacterium | reverse complement strand
GGCCGGACTGGCTGACGGTGCCGGACAAGCAACCATGGGCGCGCGTTGTAAGATATCCGACATTCGGGGAGAGCCGCAGGGCCGTTTGGCTGAAGTGGTGGGTAGTAGCAGCGACGGCGGCACGTTAATTATGCCCTATGGGCCGCTGGAAGGTATTGGGCCGGGACAGCGGGTTTATGTTGAGGGGACGTCCGGCGCTAAAATTCGGGTTAACCACAGTTGGATTGGCCGTGTGGTGAATGGCCTTGGCGAACCACTGGATGGCAAGGGCCCGCTGGCGACGGTGGGTGGTGAGGAAAAGGCTTTGCGGGCAGGGCCGCCGCCGGCGTTCCAGCGCCAGCTGGTGGGGGCGAAGATGGATACGGGTGTGCGTGTCCTCAATACCTTGCTGCCGTTGTGCGAAGGCCAGCGGATGGGGATTTTTGCGGGTAGTGGTGTGGGGAAAAGCGTGCTGATGGGCATGATGACCAAGTACAGCAATGCCGAGGTGACGGTGATTGGCCTGATTGGTGAGCGCGGTAAAGAGCTGAATGAATTTATTACCGAACAGCTTGGCCCGGATGGCTTGGCGCGCAGCGTGGTGGTGACGGCGACTGGTGATGAGCCACCGCTGGTGCGGCGACAGGCAGCCTACCTGACCATGGCGGTGGCGGAGTACTTCCGTGACTGTGGATTTAAGGTGCTGCTGCTGATGGACAGTGTGACGCGCCTTGCGCAGGCCCAGCGCGAGATTGGCCTTGCCAGCCGTGAGCCGCCCACGACCCGCGGTTACACCCCCAGTGTGTTTGCCGAGTTGCCGCGCCTGTTGGAACGGGCCGGACCGGGGACGGGTAAGGGCTGTATTTCCGCGATTTTCACGGTGCTGGTAGAAGGAAGCGATATGGAAGAACCGGTGGCTGACGCGGTGCGGGGGATTTTGGACGGGCACATTGTATTGACGCGAAGCCTTGCTGAACGGGGGCATTTCCCCGCGATTGACGTATTGCAAAGTGTAAGCCGGATGGTGCCGAAGTGCCTGAGTGACGATGAATATGCGTTGGTGCGGCGCTGCCGGCAGGTGTTGGCGACGTATGATGATATGGCGGAGCTTATCCGGCTGGGGGCTTACACTGCTGGCAGTGACCCGCAGGTGGACGAGGCGATACGCCTTATGCCCAAGCTGGAAGCCTTCCTCAAACAGGCACCGAATGCACCGTGCAGCATGCAGGACAGTTATGTGCAGCTGGCGCAGGCCTTGGCCGGTTAATGCGCTGGGGGACTTAAGTGAGTAAGACGCTGGATGTTCTGATTCAGGTGGCCGAGCGCAAAGTTGAAGAGATGCAGCGCAAGCTTGCGGATACGCGGCGTGAGCTTGTGGCCAATGCTGCAGAGCAAGTAAGACTGGAGCGTGAAGCGGCCGTGGCCTTCGTGACGGCAGTGGCGGAAGATGATGTGCAGGCGTTGCAGGCGGCGGGGGCTTTTCAGGAGCGGATGCGGCGCGAGGTTGTGAAATTGAAAGACCTGGAAGTGCAGTTGCAGCAGCAGGAGGGGGAACAGCGTAAGATGTTGCAAGACCTGTTTGCCGGACAGAAGAAGTATGAATTGTTGTTGGAACGGCAGAAGTTGGAAGCAAAGAAGGTGCGGGCTAAAAAAGTTCAGAATCAGTTGGATGAGGTGGCTGGAAGACGGAGATAATTGGAGGGGCGTGGACTCAAACGCTCCCTGAGCACTTTTGGGAGTGTCTTAAATACTTTGTGTGTATTCTGCGACCCACCAAAAAGCACTCAGGAACCGTTTGAGCCTCACGCGTGCAGTTCCATTCAACGTCACTTCGTGCCGCATGAAAAAACCACCCCTGATGGGGTGGTTTTTTTAGAGTTAGAGTTTGGGGGTGCCGGGAGGGGCCTTTGTGTAGGCGATGGCGTTGGTGTGGACTTTGTCCGGACGCAGGATGTGGCGCTGGCTATAGATGTTTTCCGAGTGGCCGAGGAGGACGTAGCCGTCGTCATTCAGCAGGCCGGCGAGGTTGCGGACGACTTTTTCCTTGCTGATTTCATCGAAGTAAATCAGGACGTTGCGGCAGAAGATGATGTCGAATTTACCAAGGGCCTGCGTGCGAACGGTGTCCATCAGGTTGCCTTCCATGAAGCGGCACATTTGCTTGATTTCGGGCTTGAGGGTCCAGCTTTCGGAGCCGATGTTGGTGGCGCTGGCGCCGGGAGAGTGCTCGAAGTACAGGTTCAGCAGGGACGGTGGCACGTTGCGGATATTGTATTTACGGTAGACACCGGCGCGGGCTTTTTCCAGAGCGTCGTGGCAGATGTCCGTGCCGACCAGTTCGAAGGTGATGTCCTTGCCGACGAGGCCCATGTCCTTGAGCATCAGGGCAATGGTGTAGAGTTCGTCCCCCGTGCTGGAGGCGGCGGAGAGGATGCGGAAACGCATCTGGCGCTGGGCGCGGCGGGCGAAGACCAAGGGCATGAGGATTTCATCCCGGAAGGCTTGCAGCTGCGGTTCGTGGCGGAAGAAGAAGGTTTCGTTGATGGTGATTTCGTCAATCAGGAAGCCGTATTCGGCGCGGCCAGAGGGGCTTTCCAGATAGGTGTAGTAGGCTTCGAAACCCTTGAGGCCGAGAGCTTGGACGCGGAGGTCGATTTTCGAGGCGATGAAATAGGATTTGTTGAGTTCAAAGCGCATGCCGGAGAGCTCGTAGATGAGCGTGGCGAATTTGTGGAACAGCGCTTCGGACAGCTGCGGGCGATTGGGGGCCATGGTGCCCGGTGCCTGTGGTGTGGATGAGCCAGCAGCAGCAAGGCCCGGTGATGCCGGGCTGGAGGGCATGGGGGAAGGTGTAGCGATGGGCAGCGTCATGACCCTGACCCTGCTTGAACAGTTTGCATACTGCAAGGTAGGCGGCGTGTTTGAGGACTAGGGGTGTGGCTGGAAAGCGATGCGGTGCGATGATACCGTGTACAGTATTGGGGAAAATCGGGGGTGGTCAGGCACTGGTGGGGAGGGGGTTTTCGGTTTGGCCGAGAAGCTCCGAGCGCGGATTCACGGGGAAATGGGCGGTGGTTTCAACCGAGATGCCGCCATTCAGGCCATATTCGGCAAGGAGGGATTTCACAAGAGATTGAAGGCCTTCGGTGAAGCCTTCTTCTGGGACAGATGTCCGACGAAGTTTGAGCCAGATGTCCGGATAGGTGATGAGGCCATCCAGTTGCAGGGCACCCATGCGCGACATTTCGACTTCCACCACAAACCGCGTGCTGGTGGGAGAACGGGGATGATCCGATTTTTCCCGCCGCCAGAAAAAGCCGCCTTGACGGGGGTCCTCTCCCGGGGCTTCGACGTAGGGAAAGAGGGTGCCGCGCCACTGGGCCTCGGTTTGCGCTGAGGGGCGCTGCTGAAGTTGCGAGAGTTGGGAAATGTCTGATGAGAGGTCAATTCCCATGGATTTGAGGAGGCGGGTGGCTTCGGTGTCGAAGGCTTCATCCATTCGGTTGGTGCGCAGGGCATTGGTAAACGCGATAAGACCCGGCAGAAGGTTGGACAATTGCGGCAGAGAGGCGCGCAGGTTGGCGGCCTGAATGGGAGCTTGCTGTTGCAAGACTTGCAGGGCTTGTTGCAGGCCTTCCCAGCGCGCGCCGATGGTGCCGAGGGTGTAGGCGGCTTGGGTTTGGGGCGGGAGAGTCAGGCCAAGAATGGTGACTGCGAGATTGTCCTCGACACGGATGTTCAGTTGCGCGCCGACGGGGAGTATGGTGGTGGTGTCGGTGAGTGTCAGGGGGACGACCAGCCCCGAGAGGGCACCGGGTTGGGTTATGGTGAGCAGGGGGCTGCCTTGTTCGTTTTGCCCGGTGATAGTGCCCTGAATGACCATACCGGGGGCCATGACCGCCTGAGTGGTTTGTGGTGTGACGGGGGCCGCGAACTGCGCCTGTTGAGAGGTGTTGGGTTGCGGTTGGGACTGGGAGTCGGCCATCAGCACCCGTTGCAGGGCGGTTGTGGGGGTAATGGGGAGGTCGGCCACGATGATGCTTCCGGTTGGCAATGGTTGAGGCGATTTTAGGACGGCAGTGGTGCCGGTGGCAAGCAATACGGTTTGCGTACCCTCCGGCTGGCTGGGGGCGGGCGGCAGGATACGGCCGCTGACGGGAAGAGCTGGAATGGGGATTTCCGGTGCTGGGGTAGAGGGAATTGCGGCGGCGGGAGATTGAGGCGCGGGGAGAGAGGCGGGTTGGAGTTTGAGGGTGGGGGCTGCGGTTTCAGGCAGGACAGGGCTTTGACCGGTGAGGACAAGGACGGGTGGTTCTGCCGGATTGGCGGCTGGTAAGACGATGGCGGGTTGCGGGGTATTGATGGGTAAAGCGACGCCGAGGTTCAGTGTGATGGGTAAAGGTGGGCGGGATGGTGTGGGTGTTGATGGGGTGAGGACGGCTTTTTGGGTACCGTCCGGCTGGAGGGGGGCGGTGGGTTTGAGGGTGAGGTTAAGACCCGTGATGGTGCTGGGGAGTGTGGTGGGAGATACCACGGCGACAGGGCCTGCCGGAACGGGTAACGGGGCGGATTGTTTTGCTGATACGGAGGGAGCGGTTGCCTGCAGCAGGGAGGTGGTGATGATGTTTTTGAGGATGGGGCCGCTGGTGGCTGCAGCTGGCAGAGAGAGTGTGAGCAGTGGCGTGGCAGGCATTGCGGCTGGTAGTGCGGCCGGAAGATTTGATGCAGGGAGTGCGGGAGGTAACTGGGGTGAGGAGTTTTGCGCGAGCGGAGTTGGTGATGGCAGGATTTTGGCCTGCAGGACGAGACTTGCCGTGGCTGCTTGCGGTGTGGCGGAAGGAATTGGTACTTGACTGGCGATGCTGAGTTGCAGCTGCGTGCCTTGAGGTAGGGCAGGGTTGACGATGGCGGTGAAGGTTTCCCCCACAGGTGAGGTGAAGGTCAGTTTATTGCCTGCGACGCTACTGACGGTGAGTGTGAAGGGTTGGGCGGGATTTTGAGTGGCGATTTGAGTGCGGACTTCGGGCGGCAAAGCCGGCGTAAAGGTGATGCTGACCGGTTGGGACGACGGGGCGGCCGAGAGGCGGATGACCGAGGGGAGTGCGTCGAAGAGATTCATACTGATGAGCTTACCCGACGGGGTGCGGCCGCACCAGCAATTCATGCCGCGTTTTGGGCAAGGATTGTGGCGAGGAGGCCGGGGAAGCGTTGGTTGAGATCGTCCCTGCGCAGGGTATTTAAATGGGTTTGGCCCTGTTTGGTGGTGTGGATGATACCTGATTCCCGCAGAATACGCAGATGGTGGGTGAGCGTGCTGCGGGGGGTGTGGGCGCAGACGTCCCCGCAGCTCAGGCTTTCGGTGGCTGCCAATTTGCGGACGATGGCGAGGCGGGTGGCGTCGCCAAGGGCGCCGAGGACCGTGGCGAGGTCGAGAGATTCCGGGGATGGGTGGGTGAAGTCGCGCATGTGGTTTTGTAACACATTTGGTGCCGGTGTGCAGCAGGCATCCTCCCCGCAGGGCCGGATTGTTGAATGTGATGGGGTATGGTATACGCGAGGCGAGGTTGAGCCTTGAATATCTGAAATTTTTGCACACCATGGAGGTTTGAAATGGTGACCATCTCTGTTGAATTGCCGAAGACCGAGCTGAATACCAAGCGCAGGCTTGAGATTAACCCCTACCTTGATGAATTATATGTTGATGCGCCTGCGGATGAGACTGGACGCCATGTTCGGGTGCGGCGTCAATTCACGGCACGTGAGGCCAAGGTTGCCGCGTTGCGGTTGATGAGAGTTATTCCGGAAGGCGTGTTGGAACTACGCCAAGGAGAAGGGGGTGGTTTGACCGAGCTTGCCCACAAGGACGCCCCGCGACAATTGGGGACCGCCCTGCGCATGATGGGCGTGGCTGGTGATTACCTTATCCGGCTGTTGCCGGACAAAGTTGCCCCGCAAGTGATGATTGATGGCAGACCTGCGACTGAGTTGCAGGTACGCGGGCTTAACCTTGACTGGCAGGTAGCGTTTAGCCATGCGAGGTCCCTCGCTTATGAGCGGCTGGAGGCTTCCGGCCTGCAAACGCTGGGGCAGCTGGTGGTAAAAACGCCTGCTTACCTGAAAGATAATGGCTTTACGACGAGTATGGTTGCGGAAATCCAGACGGTTCTGGCTGAGTATGAGCTTGAACTTGGGATGGATGTGACTGGCTGGCCTTTGGAGGCTTGAGGTGAGGGCGGGGGAGAGATTCCCCGCCGTTTTTTTATTGATTGAATGTTTTGGCAAGGGTTTCGATAGCTGTGACAGCCGTGCTTTGTGGATAGGAGAGAGCTGCGATTTGCTGGGACTTGACGGCGGTGCTGTAGAGTTTGTCCGCCGGAATGACCCCAAGTAAGGGTAGGGGGGGGAGTTGCAGAAATTTTTCGGCGGCGGTGGTGAGGCGGGTGTGGACTTGGGAGCCTTCGGTTTTGGAGGCCTGATTGACGATGAGGCGCGTGTTGGATGTGCCGTGGTTCTGCCAGAGCAGCTTGATGAGGGCGTAGGCGTCGGTGAGGGAGGAGGGGTCTGGCGTCGTTACCAGTAGCGTAGACGTGCTTTGGGCGCACATAAGGAGTTGGGCCGGGGCTACTCCGGCGGCGACGTCGATCAGTGTGATGCTGAACTGGCTGGAGAGGGTGTGGAGGTCGGTGAGGAGTGTCGTTAGCTGGGGCTGGGTGACATTGGCGAGGCCGGAGTGGCCTGCGCGGCCGGGAATGAGGGTGACAGTGCCTTTGGTAGAGGTGAGTTTGGGCACGGGTAGCATGATATCCGACAGGGTGGCCTGACCGGCGAGGACGTGGGCGAGGTCCTTTTCCGGCTGAAGGTTAAGCTGGACGTCGAGGTTGGCGAGGCCGGTGTCACCGTCCAACAGCAGGACATTATGGCCCTGGCGGGCGAGGACCGTGGCGAGATTGAGGGTGAGGGACGTTTTGCCCACGCCGCCCTTGCCGGAGGCGATGGCTAATACCGGGGTGATGTTCTTGATCATGATGTGAACTCCCATGGTTGGCGGGGCAGGGTGCCGAGTGCCTGACCCAGCCACTGCGGTGTAAGATTCAGAGGTGCGGTGGCGACATTGCCGGAGTGCGAGGCAAGGCCCAAAGGCAAGCCGCTGGCAACGGCGGTGTTGAGGAGGGCGCCGTAGCGAGTGGTGCAGTCCAGCTTCGTGATGACAAGGCTGACGGGATTGAAACGATGGGTGGCGACGGGGAGGAGGGCCATGTCCTCGGGGTTGAGGTCCGCCGGAATCACAAGGTGGCAGATGGTGGGGACGCCAAGGCTTTCCAGCCGCTGTTTGAGCTGGGTGAAAGCTTGGGGTTGGTAGGGATTGAGTGCGGGAGAGTCTATCAGCAGCAGGTGGCGGGGGCCCATGCTTTGCGCTGCGGCTTTGAGTGACGCCGGGCCGGTGAGCAGGTGGGCGGTGTCCCCCATGGATTCCGCCGTGATGGCGAGCGGTTCGAACCCGCCGAGTTTCTGGTCGTCCAGCGAGAGCAGGCCTGTGGTGCGGCCGTTCTGGCGGGCCTGTACGGCGAGCTTGGCGACAAGTGTGGTTTTGCCGCTGCCGGGAGGGCCGATGAAGAGGTGGGCCTGGCCTGGTTTGAGGATGTCCGTTGCGGGGGTAAAGGTGGCCAGTTTGGAGAGGAGCATTTCCAAGGCTTCCGGTGCTGAAAAACCGGCGGTTTGCAGGCCGGGGAGCGCGGCGGTCAGTTTGGTGATGAGGCCTTCGGTAACGCCTTGGGTGCGGAGGATGGCGGAGAGGTCCGTTCCGGATGAGTTGGACTGCGCGCTCAATGACGGGACTTTGGGAAGGGAGTTAAGCGGGGCCGCAGCGTTCGGTTTGGAGAGTGCGGGCTCCGTGATATGCTGGCTTTGGGGTTCGGGTTCGTTGACGGCGGCGGTGATTTCGAGGGTCATTTCGCCGGCGGCGTTAGTGACCTTGCGGGTGCTGAGAATCAACGCCTCGGGACCGAGCTCCTGCCGGATGATGGTGAGGGCGTCGGCCATTTTGGGGGCCGTGAGCGTACGGATGCGCATGATGGGGGAGTGTTGCGCGACTGGGCGGGAGTGTCGAGTGATTTTGGCGGTTTTTTGCCCATGGCGCACACAACTATTAAGCTGAATGCTGAGGTTTTGCTGCGGTTGGCATGGAGTTTGCATTGTGAATGCCAACAGGAGACCCATGACCATGCCAGTTTCAATTACGGCCAATAGTTCCGCGCGCTACGCCCAGAGTAGCCTTGTTAAGCAAAATGAGGCGGTGACCCAAGGTACGCTGCGGATGAGCACCGGCCAGCGTGTGTTGAGTGCGGCTGATGATGCTGCGGCGATGGCTATTGGGACGAGCCTCAAGATTGAAAATTCCGGCCTGAAAAGTGCTGTGCTGAACGCGACCAGTGGGACCAGCATGTTGCAGATTGCCGACGGTGCGCTGGGGCAGATTTCCGAGCTGATGACCCGTTTGCAAACGCTGGCGGTGCAGGCGAGCAGTGGCCAGTATGATGATGCGACGCGGATTCTGCTGGATGGTGAGTTTCAGGGGCTGAAGCAGGAAATTGACCGTTTGGCCAACTCGACGACGTTTAACAATGTTTCGATGCTCAAGGGTGGGAAGGATTACCTGTTGGGGAGTGGGTCCTCCACAGTGGCCGATGGTGTGAAAGGCGTGCGGTTTGATGAACTGGTGGTAACGGGTGACCGTAGTTTCCGGTATTCCTATGACGCCGCTACAGAGCAATTGACCATGCGCCGTTTGGATGATGCCACCAATACGACCCAAACCGTTGACCTGACCCCGCTGTTGAATGCCAGTGTTGGAGTGGGGGTTGACCTGCAGGGAAGCCAGGCGCTTGAGGTGAGTTTCAGTTTGTTAGGTGTGACGATGACGCTGGGTGCAGGATTCCAGCGTGGCACCAGCATTACCAATGGCATGACCAGCAACCCGGGCGCGAATATTACGCTGACCACACCGACGTTTACCCCGGGAACCATGAATTTTCCTGCCACGACTGCGGCTGATATGGCGTTGATAGGAGTGCCGTTCAATGCCACGACTGGTAACCTGACCTTGCCGATTACCGCAAGTGGTGACAGCAGCCTTGGTGGGACTGTGACGCTCGATGCCATTCCCGGGGTGAGTTACCGGATTGGCCTTGGTGCTGTGGGGGCCAGTGGTGCGGCAAGCCCGGACCTTGTAGGCGCGGGTACTACGGTGGAAGTTTATATTGATGCGCAGGATGGTACCAAGACGATGGTAGGTACCGTGACGCTGGGGGCTGTTTCATCCGCTGCGGCTGGTACGGGTAATATTGTGCTTGATATTGGCGGTGGGCTGCTGACAGCGACGGATAGTGGTGAAATTGCGCCTACCCACCTGACTTATAAAGTCGGGACGGGTGTGGTGACAGGACAGGATACCATTTCCGTTGATGTGCCGGCGATGACCCTTGAAGCGCTTGAATTAACGGCGTTGAGTGTCACAAGCCAGTTCAATGCGAATGAGGCGATTGATAAATTAAAGGAAGCGTTGACGGTTCTGAATCAGGGTCGTGCGGCGGTCGGGGCGCAGCAGATTCGACTTGAGGCGGTGGCACGGAACCTTGGTGTTATATCCGACAATAACGAGTCCGCGCGGAGTAGCCTGATTGATGTGGATGTGAGTTTTGAGATTACCGAGATTACTAACAACCAAGCGATGATGCAGGCCAGTATTGCGATGTTAAGCCGAGCCAACCAGGTGCCGGATATTTTGCTGGGCCTGTTGAAGTAGTGGTTGATGTGAATGATTGAGGGCATTTTCCATGGCTCAGGTAGGATTGGCCGCCCAGTTGGCCAAACAGGCGGCACAGGCCGCGCGCGACGAGCTGGCCGCTGCGACTGGCGAAGCGCCCAAGAAGGCTATAAGCCAAGGATGGACGGTGCCGGTGCTGCCACACGATTTTGGCCTGGATACGGCTGTCCAGCGTGCAACCTTGCAGGTGACAGGCCATTATCGCAGCGTGCTGGCGCCACAGGGACTGGATGTGAAGCTGGAGACCACCGATACCGAGATTGTGGCCGACGGGCGACACATGGAAGGGGAAATAAAGCCAAACCTGCAGGCCAGCCTGCGGGAACAGGGGACTGGAAGGCTGGTCAAGGCGTATACTGCTCCGGCATTGCTGACTTTGTTTGCGACACAACAACAGGCAACAGGCGTTGTGGTGGATGGTCAGGTATGAATACCGCGGCCTGCCATAAGAAGGTGATGCGCCCCGGCATGAGGCCGCGGGTTACAACCGTGCGGCCGAGACAACATCGGACGCACCCGGACAGGATGACACGGGAAGGATAAAGGCATGAGTACGACTGGCGGAATTAATTCGACCTCCTTCACTGTTGGCAGTGATGGTAAGCTTAATGTGGGCGGTATCGCCTCCGGTATTGATTCCAAAGCCATTATTGATGCGTTGATGCTGGCAAAACGCCAGCCTGCGGTGCAGATTGAAACCAAGATTTCCGTCAATGCCTCCAAAATTTCCGCATTAGGAGATTTTAAGACCAAGGTTAACGCCGTGACTACGGCGCTGGATAAACTGCGCGCCAGCCCCGGCAGCAGTACGAACGTGTTTGACACCAAGGCGATTAGTGGGACGACCAGTGCGGTTTCGGGGACTGCGTCCGATGTCGATAGCCTGTTGATTGCGACGGTGAGCGCTTCTGCGCAGAATATGTCTCATACTATCAAGGTCAATTCCCTTGCGCAGGCCCACCAAGTGCGGAGTGATGCGTTTACCAGTACGACAACCAGTTTGACGTCCCAAGGTGTGACCGCGGGCAATATGACGGTTGGGGGCAAGACTATTACGATTTCAGCTTCGGACTCACTCCTCGACCTGCGTGCGAAAATCAACAACGCGGATGCCGGTGTGACTGCGACGATTGTGAGTTCGAACAGCACGTCGAACTATCTGGTGCTGACCTCAACCGAGAGTGGGGTTGCGAATGCTATGACCTTTGGTGGTGACGTGGCCTTAACAGATACGTTGGGATTGACTCAGACTGACGGCAGTAGTGTTACGACGATTAAAAACCCCTTACGTGCGGCCCAAGATGCCAATATTGATGTAGATGGAATTACGGGTATTACACGTAGCACCAACCAAATTGATGACGTGTTGACCGGTGTAACCCTGAGCCTGTTGAAAAGCGAGCCGGGCACGACCATTACCTTGAAAATTGAGCCCGACCTTTCCGCGATTAAAACCGCGATGAATGATTTTGTGAGCGCCTACAATGATGTTCGTGCGTTTGTGACCGACCAGCGTACCGCCAGTGACCGTAATGATGATGGAACTATTGATGATAACGAAGTTGGGCCGCTGGCTTATGACCAGACCGTGCGTGACACCCTTGCCAAGCTTGGTGAGCTTGCTTCGACCAGCGTGACTGGTGCGACGGATGGCTATGCCAGCCTTGGTCAGGTTGGGATTGTGATGAAGTCCGACTACACCCTTGGTTTAGATGACAGTGTGCTGGACAGTAAGTTGCTGACGAATGTGGAGGGCTTTAAGGAGCTATTCGCGCTGAATACGTCGGTCAGTGACAGCCGGGTGACGTTCCTTGCCCGTGGTACGAGCACGGCAAGCGGCACGTATTCGCTGGTGATTAACGGAACTGATGCGAGTGGTAATGTGACCGGAGCAACATGGAATGGTGTGGCTATGACCGTTGATGGGCGGACCCTGACGGCTGCGGATGGCACGAAAGTCTTCTTCAATGGTGGGGCAAGCCTTGGGACGGTCAGTGGAATTTCCGTTGAGATTGCTCGGGGGGTTGCGGATTTATCCTATGATTTCTTCAATGGTATGACGAAGAATGCGAGTGGAACGATTGATACGCAAGTGCAGCAGTTCCAGACGACAAACCAAGATTTTACCGACCGTGTTAAGACGATCGACAGCCGTTTGGAAGTTACCCGAAAACTGCTTGAAGCCAAGTACACTGCGATGGAAACGGCCATGGCCAAATTGCAGACGTTGCAACAGACGATTCAGAGTTTCAGTGACTCGCTTAACAATTCCTCCAACAGCTAGGTTCTGATGATGAATAATCCTTACAATACCTCAGGGCAGCGTGACATGGCCCAGCAGTACCTGCGGCAACAGATTGAGCAAGCAGGCCCTGTGGAGCAAGTATTGATGCTGTACGACGGGGCGATCCGTTTCCTACTGCAGGCCAAGGCTGCGATTGCCAAAGGAGATATTCAGGCCCGTTGTAATGCCAACCGCCGTGCGATGGATATTACCGCATACCTGCTGGATATGGTGAACCCGACCACTGGTGGGGAAGCCGGTAAGGCGTTGTTTGGGATTTATACCGGTATTCTGCGTAAAATGATGCGGATTGATTTTGATAACAGTGAAGTTGTATGCGACGAGCTGGTAGCGAATTTCCGAAGCTTGAAGCAAGGGATTTCCCAAACACTTGCCCAGCAGCAGGGCCAGCGACCGGGAGCGCCGCAAGTTGTTGCTTCGCCAACGAGCCCAGATGGAGCTGTTTCCGCTTTGCCGCGTAATGCCGTGGCTTGATAGAGAGAGCCTGTGAATGAGCCCGCAAGGGCTTTTTTGCATGGGGGGTGAGCATGGGGACTGGTGCTGTAGACTGCCTTGGGGCACCATGAACACGAAGAAAAAGGAATGTCATGATGGCTGAAGAGGCACAACAAGCCCAACCAACCGAAGGCGCCGAGGCCGCGGCTGAAGGCCAAGGTGAGGCGGCGGCACCTAAAAAGAAGAAGATGCTGCTGATTATCAGTATTGCCATAGCTGTTATTGGAGTTGCTGTGGCTGTGGGTGTGGTGTTCTTCATGGGGGGGAGTGAAGAGAAGAAACCGGATGAGACACAGTCCGCCGTGGCGGCGGTTTCGATTGTGGATGTGCCGGAATTTAACCTCAGTTTATTGAGCGATGACCCGACTTCCCAACACTTTATTAAAATTAAGATTTCCTTAGAATTATTGAAGGCAACGGATGCTGAGGCACTGACCAAGCTGATGCCCCGCCTGCAAGATGACTGGGGCGGCTTTATGCGCCAGATGCGCATGGCTGATTTGCAAGGAAGTGCCAACCTGCAGCGGCTGAAAGAAGGCTTGTTAAGACGTGCCAACCAGAGCTTAGACCCTGTAGCGATTAAGGCTGTTTACATCCGCGAGCTGCTTATTCAGTAATTTCCTTGAGCTTATGCCCCTGAGCGCATGGTGGTGTGGGCGCCACGGGGTTGGGCACTGTTGTATGCGGGTGGCTTTTAAGGTGCCCGGAATGTGATAGGGTGTGATGTAAGAGAATTCGATTAAAGAACAGCCATGGCCGATACCCCAGACGCCCCCGCCAAGAGTGAAGACGAGCTGCTGAAAGAGTGGCAAAACATGGCCGCCAATGACGGCCAGCCTGGCGATGACGACATGGCAGCTGCGATGGCTAGTGGTGAGCCGCAAAAAATCCTCGACCAAGGTGAAATTGACGCGCTTTTGGGGATTGATGCGGGTAGTGAGGCTGAGAAAAACCGCGGTGTGCGCGCGCTTCTGGACCAAAGCGTTGTTAACTATGAAAAACTTCCGATGCTGGAAGTTATTTACGATAAATTTGAACGGGTCCTTTCCACCAGCCTGCGGCAATATACCGCGGATAACGTGGACGTCACGATTATGAACATGACGAGTGTGCGTTTCGGGGATTACCTGAACCAGATTCCTCTGCCTGCCGGGATTGTCGTGGTCAATGCGATCGGATTAGAAGACTATGTTTTGCTGGTGTATGAGAGTAGCCTGATTTACGCCGTGGTTGACGTGATGCTGGGAGGGCGTAAGAGCCGCCAGGTTTCTGTTGCCGGACGGCAGTTTACAGCGATTGAGCGGCGGATTCTTGATACCCTGACAGATATTGTTTTAAAGGACCTTGGTGACTCGTTTGGTCCGGTTGCGCCTATTTCCTTCAAAGCTGAGCGCATGGAGGTGAACCCACGGTTTACGGTTATCAGCCAAGAAGCCAACGTGGCGATTCTGGTTACTGTTAAAGTCAACCTTGAAGGCCGTGAAGGTCGCATGCAGTTCTGTTTGCCTTATGCAACGCTTGAGCCTATCCGTGAGCAGTTGCTCCAGCAGTTTATGGGCGAAAAGTTTGGCCAAGATAACATTTGGGAAAACCACTTGAGCCAAGAGCTTTACCATACCACCATGGAGCTGGATGCGGTGTTAGACCAGATGCAGTTCCCGCTCAGCGAAGTGCTGGAATGGCGGGTTGGTGATACGATTATGCTGAATGCCCGCGCCAATAGCCCAATCCGGATGGAGTGCGGTGGTGTGGTGAAGCTTGTGGGACATATGGGGCGCGCACTTGATTTCAAGGCAGTACGTGTTTCCCATAATGTGACGGATTTGAATAACTTGAAGCAGTCCTGACCGATGGTGCTGTATTTGAATATCCTGACGGTTATCCTGTTGGCGCTGGTGGCGGGGTTGCTCCTGCTGTTATATTTCCAGATGCGGACTTGGCGAGCTGCGAACCGTGAGGCTCCGTTGCTGGCTGAAAAATTGACTGAAGCTATGATGAGTTCCCGTAAAGGGCTGCAAGACTTGAAAAATGAGCTGATTGCCCGTGGCCCCGAGCTTAATAATTTGATTTCAGAAGGTAATAAATTACGAACCGAATTGCAGTTTTTGTTGCAGCGTGGGGCGCAAATGGCAAGCCAATTGGAAGCGCGAGAAGACCGTTTGACTGATGATTTGCCGACACTGAAATTGAGCCCTGCGGCCCAGGCAGTTGTGGAGCGTGTTGCTGTGGCGAATGGTCAGGCGGCAACGTTGGTGAGTGGCACGAGCAAAGATGCGGGCAAGCCCGGTGACCCGTTGGAAGAGTTGTTAGCGAACCTGCAAACTCCCGTTGCTGACGCAGCTAAAAAGCCTGCTTCCAAGCGCAAGCGTGTGGGACCGATTACCCAAGCTGAGCTTGATTTACAACAGAGCTTACAACGGGGGCTTGTCTAGTGCGGTATGGTTTTGTTCTGTTGAGTTTAGCTTTGGTGAGTTTGTTGGCTCCCCTTGGCTGGGCTGAGCCGCATGGTGGTGAAGAGGCTAAAGCAGAAACGGAACACGGTGGTGGCGAACATGGTGCTGCTGGGGATGCGTCATCCACATTGCCGACTGAGGCCCCGCAACTTAAGCAGGGACGCGTATTCAGTGATACGGAAGTACAGATGTTGTTGGATTTAGACCAACAGCGCATTGAAATGGAACGACGTGCCCAGGCCCTTGAATTACGCGAAAAGCTTGTGGACCTCATGGAGCAGCGCCTTAATGCGCGTGTTGGCGAATTACAACAGCTGAAAGCCGAGCTTGAAAAGCTACTGACAAGTGTAAGCGGTAAAGATGATAAAGAGCTGAGCCAGCTTGCCAATATTTATGGAGCCATGAAGCCAACTGCAGCTGCCGTTGTGTTAAACCGGCTAGATAATGCGATTGTGGTTGATGTGCTTTCCCGTATGCCGGCCAAAAAGAGTGGTAAATTGATGGAAGCCCTCGACCCCGCTAAAGCACGTTACCTGAGTGAGATGATGGCAGCACGGACGCCCCCGCCGGTTGTGAGTGCGACGGCGCCGTAAGTTAACTGACACACTTATTGTGTAAAACTGTTTGGCGGAGCGAAACGGTGTCAAGATGTTTAATAATCATACATTTTATTGGTGGCAGGAGCGCCACGGTGGGCTTGCCTGCTTGGAAATAGGGGCTGGGAAGGACCTTAAAAAGAGGGTAGTGTGGCGGTATGTCAGGTGCAGTTAATGTACCCGTCCAAAAGTGCAAGTCTCCGCCCAAGAGAGATGATGAATAACAAGGAAACAGGCCGATGAGTGTCGACCGCAATATGCGAATTCTCGTAGTAGATGATGCACAGACCATGCGCCGGATTATTGTGAATCTGTTGCGCCAGCTGGGTTTTACCAATATGACCGAGGCTGATGACGGAACTACGGCGTGGGAGCGTTTGAACGCTGAGCACATTGATCTGATTATTTCAGACTGGAACATGCCGAAGATGACCGGGATTGATTTGCTTAAAAAAGTTCGTGAAAGCGAAAAATATAAGGCTTCTCCGTTTATTATGGTTACTGCTGAAGGTAAGCGGGAAAACGTTGTTGCCGCTGTTCAGGCCGGTGTGAGCAACTATATTGTAAAGCCATTTAACGCTGCGACGTTGAAGGAAAAAATGACCAAGGTTATCGGGATGTTCTAATAGCTGCCGGCAGTGCCGTTAAGCTAACCCCTTGAATGTGAGAAAGTTAAAAATATGAGCCTTGAACAACTTACCCTGAGCCAGCGAATTGCCGCTCTGGAGGCAGCGCAGCATGGTGATATGGTGCCTGCTGAACAGGTTCGGGAATTGGTGGCAGCCGTTAAGGAAATGTTTGGACAGCGTGACGAGCAGCGCTCCAGCTCTAATGAAAAGCTGTATCAAGAGCTTGGTGAGCTGGCGCGTTACATTAACAACGCCAAAAAAGAATTACAGGAAGTTAAAAGCAGTAATATTGCTGATGAACACCTTCCCAGTGCAACAAACCAGCTTGATGCCATTGTGCAGATGACCGAGCAGGCTACTGGTAAAATTATGGATGAATGCGACCGTGTAACGATGTTCCATAACGACATGCGTGAGCGGCTGATTAATATGGACCCTGCACTGGAGCCAGATGCGCTTGCAGGTGTTGATGATTCGATGAATGAAGCTGCTGCTAGCGTTACCCGCATTTACGAGGCCTGTAACTTCCAGGATATTACCGTGCAACGTGTTCAGAAGGTTGTGCGTGCGTTGCAGGAAATTGAGCGCCAAGTTCTGCGCATGGTT
>JAIXZU010000091.1 GCA_027489415.1 Alphaproteobacteria bacterium | reverse complement strand
CTGAATCCAGAGAGTTCCGAGACTTCCACCTACAGTCCCAGCTAATCCCCAAATTGCAGATGGAAATTTATTAAAAATGTCTAAGGCATTAAATAATATGTTGTTCATGTTAGATATGCTAACACAATTTAGTGATTGCCTCTCCAAATAAAAAAGGGCCTTGCGGCCCTTTTTTGGGATTTGGGGTTGCCCCCTGCCCTGCGCTTACTGGAGCTCGGTGAGGAGTTCGGTGGCGGGGAGTTCCTTGACGGTGACTTCGGCGTTGTCGATCAGCCAGCCGGTGACCTTGTCTTCCAGCACGGGGCCGGAGAGCTGGTTGCGGTTGGCGGGGTTGGCGAAGTACTTGCGGGCTTGCTCCTGCTGGTGGCCGGCGCTGGCGATTTGCTCGTTGACGGCTTGTTCGATGTCCGCAGCGCTGACCTCGATTTTCTCGGCCTTGGCGATGGCGGCGAGGACGAGGCCCAGACGCACGCGGCGTTCGGCCAGCGGCTTGAGAGAAGCGATGGCTTCATCGATGCTGGCACCGAGAGATTCGATGGGCATGCGGCGTTGTTGCAGCTCGTTCAGTTGGGCGCGCCAGAGAGCTTGGTGCTCGGCGTTGACCAGACCTTGCGGGAGGTCGAAGTCCTTGTTCCCTTCTTCGAGAGCGTCCAGCAGTTGGCGCTTGAGGCGTTGGTCCGTGGCCATGGCGAGGTCCCGAGCCGCACCCTGCTTGAGGATGTTTTTCAGGGCGTCGAGGCTTTCCATGCCCAGTTGCTTGACGGATTCGTCTGTCAGCGCTTCGTCCTTCGGGGCGGCGATGTCGTCCACCTTCAGTTTGAAGACGGAGGGTTGGCCTGCGAGTTCCTTGGCGTGGTAGTCCGCCGGGAAGCTGACCTTGACGTCCACTTCATCGCCTTTCTTGGCGCCGACGAGGGCGTCTTCAAAGCCCGGAATGAGCTGGCCGGAGCCGAGGATGATTTTGAAGTTCTGGAGGTTGCCACCGGCGAAGGCTTCTTCGGAGCCGTCCGCCTTGATGGTGTAGCCTTGGCCGGAGACGATGAGTTGGTCCCCCATCGCGGCGGCGCCTTCCTTGGCGGCGAAGGTTTGCATTTGACCTTCAAGGCGCTTCAGGGCGGTTTGGACGAGTTCCTCGGACGGTTCAGCGGTTTCCTTGGTGAGCTTCAGCTTGGTGTAGTTTTTCGGGGTGACTTCGGGGTAGATTTCGAAGTCCGCATTGAAGGTGAAGTCCTGGCCTTCCTTGGCGGCAAAGACGTCCGCAGCGCCGCCGTTGTGCACTTTAGGCTGGCCTGCGATGTTCAGCTGCTTTTCGGACAGGGCCTTGGGCAGGAATTCCTGCACGAGGGATTGGGCGACGTCCGCGCTGATTTGGTCCCCCATGCGTTCCTTGACGACCTTGGCCGGAACCTTACCGGGGCGGAAACCGGCGATTTTAACGGTGGAGGCCAGTGCGGCGACGCGCTTTTCCATGTGCTGCGCAACTACTGCGGCGGGCACGGTGACCTGCAGGCTGCGGTTAAGGCCGGTGCCGGTGGTGACTTCGGTTTGCATGAGTTTTTCCCCTCTGAATCGTTATGCGTTTTGCGTTATGCGTTTTGCGCGTTGAGTGGGGGCACTTATAGGGGGGAATGGCTGATTAGGCAATGATTTGGGCGGAAAATTCGGTGAAATTGTGCATTATTTGAATACAGAAGAGGCTTCTGCGGGCGGCGGGGTACGGGGGGAGTGTTTGAAAAACATATGGGGCGAGCGACGGGGTTCGAACCCGCGACACCAGGATCCACAATCCTGTGCTCTACCAGCTGAACTACGCCCGCCACCGGTATGCGGTTGGGTATTTGCCTTATTTTGCGTGTGAGTGCAAGGGGAAAACGTGGGGATGCGTGATTCGTGTTTTCGTGATTCGTGATTCGGATAGGTTTAGGGGGTTGAAAATGTGTGGGTTTGGCCTATTTAATGGGTACATTCAATGGAGACATCTATGACTGACGATGAAGATAGGGCTATTTGGGAAAAGATGTTCCCTACCAAGGAGAAGGCGCGGAGCTTTCTGACACTGGAGCTGCAAATGGCGTATGGCTCAGTTCGGAAGGCGCTGTTATTGGCCGACAAGGCGGAGCTTGATGAGGCTGCGCAGACTGAGCTGAAACACATTAGGGGACTGCTCGAAAAAGCGTTGCTTCCTTTGTGATAATGACGATTGGCAATGGCCCGGGATTCGGTTATGAATCCCGGGCTGTTGTTATGCGGACATGGCGGAATTGGTAGACGCGCTGGATTTAGGTTCCAGTACCGTAAGGTGTGAAAGTTCGAGTCTTTTTGTCCGCACCAGCTTTTGGTGGTTTTTAGGAAAGTTTTTTCAGATGAAGATTATTGTGGGTAGCAAGAACGTGGCGAAGATTGCCGCAGTTGAAAAGGGTTCCGGTGCTTACTGGCCGGAGGCGGTGATTAGTGGTGAAGATGTGGAAAGTGGCGTAAGCGCCCAGCCGATTGGGATAGACGAAACCCGCAAAGGCGCGTTGAACCGTGCCAAGGCTGCGAAGGCGTTGGGGGCTGACCTTGGGATTGGCCTTGAGGGCGGTGTGGTGCAGATTGCGGGTGAGTGGATCATGTTCGGTTTCGTGGCGATTAGTGACGGCAGCCGCGACGTGGCGGTGATGACGGCTGGCACCCCCCTGCCCCACGCATGGGGTGAAGCCATGGCGGCGGGTGGCGAGCTGCGCCCGTATGTGCTGGCGGCGGGGCTTCCCTATGATTACAAAAAGGGTGTGGTGGGGCTTCTGACCAAAGACGTGGTGAGCCGTGACGAAGGCTTTGCGGCGGCCGTGAAGACCGGGCTTGCGCCTTGGGTGATGCCGGAGGCTTATGCCTAGGCGTTAGGCGTTAGGCTATAGGCGTTAGGCTATTGGTTATTAAAAAAGCCCTCCGGAGTTTTTACTCTCTTTGAGGGCTTTACGTCATTCCGGTTTTCCCTCTTGCAGAGTTGAACCTCATCACCGGTGATTTATTCGTTTATTTTATTCTCCGGTCAGTCGTGGTGCTGGTTTTTGTTTTCACATTTTTCCAGCGCCTTCATGCTACGAGGGCGATTTGAAGCCCACAAGGGGGCTGGGGAACGATTTACCGTTTCGGTGCGTGTTCGGCGGGCGGGCTGTGGCAGTGCAGCCGCAGGGCGGGCGTTAGGCTATGGGCTATTGGCTATAGGTTTTAGGTGTTGAGGTGGGCGAGGAAGTCTTCCTCGTTGAGTATGGGGACGTTGTTGAGGGCGGCTTGTTTGAGTTTGCCGCCGCCGGCTTCTCCGGCAATCAGGAAATGCGTATTAGACGTGACGGAGCCTGTGACCTTGGCGCCTTGGGCGATGAGGCGGGACTTGGCTTCTTCGCGCGTTAAGTTGGACATCGTACCAGTCAGTACCACCGTTTTGCCGGTGAAGAAGCCGGAGCTACGGACGCGGGACTGGTAGGCGGCGATTTCCACACCGTTGGTGAAGTAGGCTTCCACCAATGCCACGTTTTGCGGGGTGGTGAAGAACGAGACCAGCGCGTGGGCGATTTTGGGGCCAATGCCTTCGATAGCGAGGAACTGTTGTTCCGCCGTAGGCGACTGTGCGGCGGTGAAGAAGGCTTCCCATGACTGGAAGTGGGCGGCGAGGTCGTTCGCGGTGGTTTCGCCAATATTCGGGATGCCGAGGGCGGAGAGGAAGCGCGGGAAGGTGGTGTGACGGGCTTTCTCGATTCCGGCCATGAGTTTTTCCACGCTTTTGGCGCCGTAGCCTTCCCAGGTGAGGATTTTGTCGGTGTGGTTGGCGAGCAGGAAGATATCCGCAGCGGTTTTGACGATGCCTTCCTGCAGGAAGAGTTGGATTTGTTTTTCGCCGAGGCCGTCGATGTCGAAGCAGTTGCGGCTGACGACGTGGCTGAGTTGGGCCTCCAGCTGCGCCGGACAGGTGAAGTGGTTGAGGCAGCGGTAGTCGGCTTCACTGTCTTCCCGCACCGCGTGACTCCCGCAGGCGGGGCAGGTGTGGGGGAACTGGAATTTTTGCGCGGTGGCGGGGCGTTTGGATTCGACCACGCTGACGACTTGGGGGATGACGTCCCCTGCCCGCTCCACGAAGACGGTGTCCCCGATGCGGATGTCGCGTCCGGCGATGTAGTCCTCGTTGTGCAGAGTTGCATTCGTGACGGTGACGCCGCCGACGGAGACGGGTGCGAGCTTGGCGACGGGGGTGAGTTTGCCGGTGCGGCCGACTTGGATTTCTATATTGTGGAGGAGTGTTGTGGCTTGCTTCGGCGGGTATTGGGGCGCGATGGCCCTGCGCGGCCTGCGGGCGAGTTCG
>JAIXZU010000071.1 GCA_027489415.1 Alphaproteobacteria bacterium | reverse complement strand
CGCCGCTCCAGCACCTTTAATACGGACCGTATCGACCATATCTATGCGGACCTCCACACCCAGCCGAACCTCCGCCTGCACTATGCGGACCTCACCGACGGCGCCTCCCTCCGCCGCGTGGTGGAACTCACGAATCCGGACGAAATCTACAACCTCGGCGCCCAGTCCCACGTGCGTGTGAGCTTCGACGTCCCCGTCTACACCGCCGAAGCCGACGCCCTCGGCACCCTCCACCTGCTGGAAGCGGTGCGGGAGCAACAGCAGCGCTCCGGCAAGCAAATTAAAATGTACCAAGCCGGTACGTCCGAGATGTTCGGCGCCACCCCACCCCCGCAGCGGGAGGACACTCCCTTCTACCCCCGCAGCCCCTACGGCGTCGCCAAGGTCTTTGCCCACTGGTCCTGCGTCAATTACCGCGAAGCCTATAACCTCTTCATCGCCAACGGTATTTTGTTCAACCATGAAAGCCCGCGCCGCGGCGAAACCTTCGTCACCCGCAAGGTCACCCGCGCTGTGGGCCGCATCAAGCACGGCCTGCAATCCAAGCTTTACATGGGTAACCTCGACAGCATGCGGGACTGGGGCTTTGCCGGAGACTTCGTCGAAGCCATGCACCTCATGCTTCAGCAGGACAAACCGGACGACTACGTCATCGCCACGGGTACAGCCTATTCCGTGAAGGACCTCCTCACCGAAGCCTTCACCCAAGTCGGCCTGAACTGGCAGGACTACGTCGAAATCGACCCCCGCTACTTCCGCCCCACCGAGGTGGATAACCTGCAGGGGGATATGTCCAAAGCCAAAACCAAACTGGGCTGGACCCCCAAAACCGACTTCAAATCACTGGTGAAAATGATGGTCGAGCACGACATGGAACTCGCCGCGCAAGAAGCCCACCTCGAAAAAGGCGGCTTCCAAACCGCCGCCCGCGGCAAAGCAGCAGCTTAACAAGGCTGCTTTGCCCAACAGGGCAGGGGGGCTAAAGTTGAAATATAGGATGAAGATAATGTCGCATACCATGAATAAATCAGATAAAATCTTCGTCGCAGGCCACCGCGGCCTCATCGGCTCAGCCACATGTAACGCCCTCCGCGCTAAGGGCTACACCAACCTCGTCACCCGTACACGTCAGGAGCTAGACCTCACCTCCCAATCCGCAGTCGAAGCCTTTTTTGCATCGGAAAAACCGGACGTCGTCATCCTCTGCGCCGCCAAAGTCGGCGGTATCGTCGCCAACAAAACCCAGCCGGGGGATTTCATCCGCGAAAACCTCGAAATCCAAACCAACACCATCACCTCGGCATGGCGTAACGGCACCAAAAAGTTCCTCTTTCTAGGCTCCTCCTGCATTTACCCCGCACAGGCCACCCAGCCGATAACCGAGGACGCCCTCCTCACCGGCCCGCTGGAACCCACCAACGACGCCTACGCCGTCGCCAAAATCGCCGGTATCATGCTCGGCCAAAGCCTGCGTAAACAGTACGGATGGGACTTCATCTCCGCCCAACCCACCAATTTGTACGGGGAGGGGGACAACTTCCACCCCGAGCACTCCCACGTCATCCCGGGGATGATGGCCCGCATGCACATAGCCAAACTGGCCAACGCCCCCACCTTCACCATCTGGGGCACAGGCAAACCAATGCGGGAGTTCCTTTATAGTACGGACTGCGCCGCAGCCCTCGTCACCATGCTGGAAACCTACTCCGACCTCCCCATCCTGAATGTCGGCACGGGGGAAGACGTCACCATCGCCGAACTCGCCACCACCATGGCTCAAACCCTCGGCTACCAAGGGGAATTAGTGTTCGACACCACCCGTCCGGACGGCATGATGCGCAAAGTCCTCAACGTCTCCCGCCTCAAGTCCCTCGGCTGGGAACCCAAGGTCACCCTCCAGCAAGGCCTCACCAGCATGTACAACTGGTATCTCGCCAACATCGCCAGCGCCCGCGCGGCATAAAGTCATACCAAACCCTTGCAAAGGGGCCCTAAGGCCCCATCTTGTCTCTAGTTTCTTGTCTCGTAGCCCTAAATAAGCTATCACACGGCATTAATTGAACGGGGAAAACCATCATGACCACCATCCAACCAGTCATTCTCTGCGGCGGTTCCGGCAGCCGTCTCTGGCCGCTATCGCGCACCTCCATGCCCAAACCGTTCATTCCTCTGGCGGGGGAAGGCACACCCACCCTGTTCCAGCAAACCGCCCTGCGTGTCAAAGGCGAAGGCATGCTGCCACCCGTCGTCATCTGCGCGGAAGCCCACCGTTTTTACGTCCTGAACCAACTGGAATCCATCGGCATCACCCCGGCTGCCGTCATTCTGGAACCCGCCGCCCGTAACACCACCGCCGCCATCGCACTGGCCACGGAATGGGCCGCCACCGCAGGCATCACCGCCCCCATCGCCATTCTACCGGCGGACCATCTCATGGGCAGCCCCGCCGAATTCCAATCCGCGCTGAATAAAGCCGCCCAAAATGCCGAAGGCAACATCGTCCTCTTCGGCATCAACCCCAGCTTTGCTAATACTGAATACGGCTACATCAAACTGGGCGAAGAACTCGGCGCAGGCGCCCGCAAGGTGGAAAAATTCCTCGAAAAACCCAACCGCGCCGCCGCCGAAACCATGCTGATGCAAGGCAACCACGTCTGGAACAGCGGCATGTTCACCGCAAGCCCCAAACTTTTGGCTGCCGAACTCACCATCCACGCCCCGGCCATCGCCAAATCCGTTGCCGCCGCATGGGCAGGCCGCAGCACGGAAACCCTTCTCCACACCGAAGTCATCCGCCCGGCGGACTCCTTCCGTGAAGTCCCCTCCGAACAGTTCGACAACTCCGTCATGGAGAAAACCGCGTCTGCCGTCATCCTCCCCTACAGCGGCCGCTGGAGCGACATCGGCGGCTTCGCAGCCCTCGCCGACGCCATGACACAGGACGACGCTGGCAACAGCCTCTCCACCCCCGCCAGCACCACCGTGATGGTCCCCGACACCACCGGCACCCTCATCCACAGCAGCATCCCCCACAAAATCATCGCCGTTCACGGTATTAGTGATGCCGTGGTGGTGGACACCGTCGACGGCCTCCTCGTCACCACCAAATCCCGCGCCGCAGGCGTCAAAGGCATCTTCCAGCAGCTTCAAAAGAACAATGCCGTTCAAGCCGAGCTCCACCACCGCGTCCACCGTCCCTGGGGCTGGTACGAAACCCTCTGCCGCGGCCCGCTGAATGAAAACGGCCAAGTCAGCGGCTACCTCGTCAAACGCATCGGCGTCGTCCCCGGTGGCCGCCTCAGCCTGCAATACCACCACCACCGCGCAGAACACTGGACCGTCGTCACCGGTGTAGCAACTGTTACAAAGGGTGAGGAAACCCTCACCCTGAACCCCGACGAATCCGTCTACCTCCCCCTCGGCATCCACCACCGCTTGGAAAACAAAACCGACAAAGTGGTCGAAATCATCGAAGTCCAAACCGGCACCCTCCTGATAGAGGAAGACATCGTCCGCGTCGAAGACATCTATAACCGCTCCTAAAAGCGGCCAAAAACCAAAAAAACGCGGGGCCCAAAAGCCCCGCGTTTTTTAGTTTCTTGTTTTAGTTGCTAATACCAACCGAGCCGGCACCGCCACCCTCGCGTATCTGGGTCTTGTTGACCGGCGGTGAATTCACCGGCTTGGGGTTCAACGGCTGTGGCAAAGCCTCAAGGGCCATTTCCAGCCGGTGCCGCATGCCCAACAAGTCGCAGGCATCGCGGTAAAAGGGGCCGATAAGCTGCAAAGCATGCTCACCCGCCACCGCATAGCCCCTCTTCAGTTCAGCATAGGGCTGCATGGCTGCAGTCCGTGCCTTGCTCTCTGAAAAAAAGCTCTTGCGCAGCGGGCCGAATGTCTCCGGCGCAACGCATACCTCGTGCAGAAGCTCATGCTTCCGCAAAAGCGGGTCGAACCGACCGGCATCCTTGTTCTGGTCTCCATTCAAGAACGCGAGAACCACTTGCCAGGCCGACGAACCATAGTGCCAGATGACAAACCGCCTCTCGAAAAGCATGTCGACAGCTCTGGTCGCAGGGCAAGACCCCTTGACCATGGCGTGCATGACCTCGGCCTGCCCATAGAGCTTCTCGGCCTGCCGAAAAGTATTGGCCGAGGCCATGAGGATCTCATTCACAGCTTTCTCATCCATATCATTCTCCTTCAGAATGGATGTCACAAACAAATATGTCAGCCAAAGGCTTTAACCCCAAATAGGCCCCCACCCCCCAAATTACAACCCTCTACCGCAACAATGGCTTTTCCCGTACATTACTAACCATGCACGCCCACAAAATCCTCGTAGTACTTCTCTTTGCCCTAACCCTCAACGTACAGGCCCAACCCATGCCCACCACCAAACCGCCCCTCACATACTCTATCCGGCAGCCGGACGGCACCTTCACCAACCCCCTTGGCAGCCCCAAATCAGAAGCCACATGGCTGGACTTCCAAAAGTTCTTCTGGGGCCGCATTGTCTTTGGCGGCACGCCCAAAGCCCCCGCGGGCCACGCCCTTAACCCGCAGGTGGCACAGGCCGCCTACCAAAAAACCACTGGCAACAAGCTCCAGTGGCTTGGCCACAGCGCCTTCCGTATGGAAATCGGCGGCCTCACAATCCTCACGGATCCCCTCCTGACGGACCGCGCCAGCCCCTTCCAGTTCGCAGGCCCCAAACGCTTCGTCCCATCGCCCTTGAAGCCGGAGGACGCGAAAGCCGACCTCATCCTCCTGACGCACAACCATTACGACCACTTGGACCTCGAAACCCTCAAACGCCTCCCCAACAAGGCAAACGTCCAAGTCATCGTCCCCCTCGGCGTGGCCCCGCTCGTCAAATCCGCCGGAATTGCAAATGTAACAGAACTAGACTGGCACCAGTCCACAGTTGTCAGCGGCACCACAATCACCATGCTCCCCGCCGTGCATTTTTCGGCCCGCTGGACCAACGACCGCAACGCCACCCTCTGGGCAGGCTACCTCATCAAATCCGGCAACTTAACGGTCTATCAAACGGGGGATACCACCACCCACCCAACCCTGTTCAAGGACCTCGGCCTCCAATACGGCCCAATCGACTACGCCCTCGTCCCCATCGGCGCCTACGAACCCCGCATCATCATGCAAGGCTCGCACACCACGCCGGAGGAAGCCGTGCAACTGGGCCGCGACGTCCGCGCCACCACATTAGTCGGCCACCACTGGGGCGCTTTGGTCCTCACTCCGGAAGACCCCTTCGAAGCCACCGTCCGCTTGCAAAAAGCCGCAAAAGCCTCCGGCCTGCCGGAATCGGATACTTGGCTCCTCAAAGTCGGAGAAACCCGCCCGCTAACCAACCGCTAACCAAAAAAAGCCGGAGGGGAATAACCCCTCCGGCCTCAATCGTTCATGCAGCGTCCTGCTCCTGCTTCAGCGCAACCTGGGCCCCATGCACCGAGCCGATGATGATGCGCGGGCTTTCCAGTGCCGGCGTCCCCAGCGGGTTCGGCAGAACGATCTGAT
>JAIXZU010000052.1 GCA_027489415.1 Alphaproteobacteria bacterium | reverse complement strand
GTTCCAAGGAATTCCGGCTATTGCAGCGGCTGGTGGAGGCGCAGGGCCATATTGTGAGCCGTGACCAGCTTGAGCGCGTGATTTACAGCTGGGGGCAGGAGATTGAGAGCAACGCGATTGAGGTGCATTTGCACCGCATACGTAAAAAGACGGCGCGTACTTTGATTGAGAGTGTGAGGTCGGTTGGATACCGGATGAAATAGGATGGTTTTCATGAGTCATTTTTCCCAACGGACCAGGCTGATTTTGCTGTTGCTGGTGATTATCGGGGCGATTTGGGCGGGGTTTTCGGTTTCGTCCTATTTCGCGCTGAAGCGGCAGACCCTGTTGCTGCTTGACCAGCAGGTGCGGCAGGTGGCGTCCATTCTGGCGGAGACGGCGCCGTTGGTGGCCACGGGGCGGGTTGAAAATGATGTGACCGTTCAGAAGTTTATTACGGAAGATTACCTGCCGCTGGCTTACCATATTTTTGTGGATGGCAAGCTGACCCGCAGCACGGCTTATGGGCCCAAGCTTGATTTACAGGTGCCGGTGGGCTTGAGTGATTACCGCATAGAGGACAAGGCATGGCGGGTGCAGCGGACGAGTATAAGCCGTAACGGCAGCCCAGTGGATGTGATTGTGGCGGTTGACCACAAGCTTGCGCGGCTGGTGATTTCCCCCATGGTTGATACGCTGGTGTGGCACTTTGTGCTGGAGATTGTGTCCATCTTTGCTGTGATAGTGCTGATTGTGCGGATTGTGGACCAGCGGCTGCGGCGGATTATACGGCGTATTGCCAGAAAGGGTGTGGTTGACCTTGAGGACCTTCCCGTTGAGCGTTTACCGCGTGACATGCGGCCGTTGGTGGCGGCGGTGAATTTGATTCTGGCCCGTTTAAGGCAGGCCTTGAGCACCGAGCGAGAGTTTTTGGCCCATGCGGCCCATGAGCTGCGAACCCCGCTTGCGGCCGTGCGTTTGCAGGCGCAGGTGGCCGTTGAAGAGCCGGATGAGGCGCAGCGCAAGCGGTTGTTTGATAAAATGCTGGCGGGGATTGACCGGGCTGCGCATGTGGTTTCCCAGTTGTTGCTGATGGCGCGGCTGGATTCCGCCCCCAAGCCCGAGATTCAAGCGCTGGTGTTACGGCGCGTGATTGAGCGGGTAAAAGAGGATGAGGCTGCGTTTGCTGCGCAAAATGGGGCAAGGATTTGCAATTTGATTCCGGTAGGAACCAAGGTAGCTGGCGACCCGACGCTATTGCCGATTTTGGTACGCAACCTTGTTGATAACGCCATTCGGTACAGCCCGGAGGGTACGGATGTTGAGGTGCGGGCACGTGTAAGTGGAAATAACGTGGTGCTACGGGTGACCGACAGGGGCGCGGGGGTGCCGCCTGAACACCAAGCGCGGGTGTTTGACAGATTTGTAAGGCTAGCAAGCCACGTGCAAACCGGCAGTGGTTTGGGATTGGCGCTTGTTAAGCGCGTGGCGGATATCCACCATGCGAAGGTTTACTTCCGGCAGGGGCAACGCAAACAGGGGTTTACCGTTTGCGTTACGCTGCCGCGAGGTTAGGCCTTTGAGGTTGGGGTAACGTCCGCTCTTGTTTTCCAGAGCGAGAAGATGATGCCGCTGGCAAGGATGCCGACGGTGATGCCGAGGCTCCAGAGCGGGGGGAATTTCTCCCAGCCCAGACCCCACGCGATGAAGACCTTGGAGCCGATGAAGATGAGCAGGAGCGACAGGGCGTACTTCAGGTATTCGAAGCGGTGAACCATGGCGGCGAGGGCGAAGTACAGCGCGCGCAGGCCGAGGATTGCGAAGATGTTGGAGGTGTAGACGATGAAGGGGTCCGTGGTTATCAGGAAGATAGCGGGGACGCTGTCCACGGCGAAGATGACGTCGGCAATTTCTATCAGGACGAGCGCGAGGAAGAGGGGGGTCATCACGCGGACCATTTTGCCGGTTTTGGTGTCTTTCTCGCGGACGAAGAATTTTTCTCCGTGGAGTTTTTCCGTGACCCTGAAGTGCTTCTTCATGAATTTGAGTACGGGGTTTTCGGCCATGTTGGGTTTGTCGTCCTTCATCCAGAGCATTTTCACGCCGGTGAGAATGAGGAAGGAGGCGAAGATGTAGAGAACCCATGAGAAGTTTTCGACAATGGGGGCGCCGATACCTATCATGATCGCGCGCAGGATGATGACGCCGAGGATACCCCAGAACAGGACGCGGTGCTGGTAAAGCCTTGGGATGGCGAGGTAGGAGAAGATCATGGCGATGACGAAGACGTTGTCCATCGCGAGTGTTTTTTCCACCGCGAAGCCGGTGAGATATTGCATGCCGCTGGTTGAGCCGAGATACCACCAGACCCATGCGCCAAAGAGCAGGCCGATGCTGATGTAACCGACGGAGAGGATGAGGCTTTCGCGGACTTCGATTTCGCGCGTTTTTTTGTGGAGAACGCCGAGGTCCAGCACCAGAAGCAGTACGACGACGCCGAGGAAGGAGAGCCACATCCAGATTGGTTTGCTGAGCCATTCGGCCATTAATACGGTTGTGAGCATGTCCATGACGGCTCCTCCATTGATTTTCATTTTCAATTATCCGACATCGTAGCCGTAACGGCTACCAGAGGGGCCCGGACAGGTGGAATATAGTGTGCGGGGGCAAGGGAATCAAGAGGTGAGAATATTGAAAGGGATGGATGGTTGTAAAAAAATCGCGCCGCTTGAGGGCGGCGCGATTTATTTGCGATTTTGTTGATTAGCGGGCGCGGGCCTTGGGGGCGGCGACCGGATAGAGGGTGTTCAGCGTTTCCGGTGAGGTCACGATGATGTGGTCCTTCAGTTGCCAGTTGGGGAGGAACATGTCCGGCCCCAGTGTGAGAGGTGTGTAGGGCGCGTTTTCGAACACTGCGACGTAGCCGTTGAGGTGGGCGAGCAGCATGAGCGGGGCGATGTCCCAGAAGCCCGCCTTGGAGGGCAGGGCAACGAGGGCGCACTGGCCGGTGGCGAGGCTGAACGTCATTTCCGCAGCCGAGGGGGCGTAGGCGTTTTCGAAACCGTGGGACGAGGCGAGTTCCAGCACCGAGCGGGCGCGGTTGCTGACGTGCACCGTGGCGCCATGGCCGGAGGGCAGCCTGCTGGTGAGCAGGTTGCGGCTTTCGCCGACCGTGGCCCAGCCGCCGTCCGTACTGAGTTCCAGTTTGATGCCCATGGCGGGCATATTGATGTTGGCGTAGGTGACGATGCCGTTTTCCACACGCGAGAGCATGACGCCCCAGGAGCTTTCGCCCTTGCTGTACGGGCGGGTGCCGTCGATGGGGTCTATCACCCACAGAGGTTTGCCGCTGGCGAAGACCTGCTGGGGGGTGAGAGGCGGGAGGTTCTCTTCATCGATGAGGATTTCGCCGAGGTCCGTGAACGGTTGGAACATCGTTTTGGCGCGGGCGCTGTTGGCGAGGTCCACGTTTGTGAGGACGTTGTTGAGGTCGCCTTCCTTGCACTGGATGTCCAGCACTTCGTTCTGGCGGGTGGTGTAGGCGAAATGCGCGCTTTCACGCACGTAGGCGCGGGCGACATCAAAGGGGGAAGGGTGCATGGTCTCTCCTTTTCTGGATGGGAAACGATTGGAAATAATGGCTTGAATACGGCTTTTTGAGGGTAAGTGCAAGGAAAGTGTAAGTAAGGTTTGAGGATAATCCTGGATATTACGAAAAGTTCGAAATAAGTGTTGACGGCGTTTGGGGGGCGGCGTAGGCATATGGGGTAACCCAAGTAATAAGGAGCCTGATAATGACTGTGAGCATGTATAACGCGAGTGTGCCGGTGTTTGTGCGGATGCTGGAGAACCTCTCCGCCGTGTTGAAAAAGGGTGAGGCTTTTGTGGCCGAGCAGGGGCTGGATGAAACGGCTTTGACGCAGGCGCGGCTGGCGGAGGATATGTTCCCGCTGGTAAAGCAGGTGCAGATTGCCAGCGACGCCGCCAAAGGGGTTGGGGCGCGGTTGAGTGGTGCCGAGGTGCCGAGTTTCCCCGACACGGAAGTGACGTTTGCGGACTTGCAGGCGCGGATTGCGAAGACGATCGGCTTTTTGAAGACCGTGCAGCCGGAGCAGATGGAAGGCAGCGAAAGCAAAACGGTGTTGATTAAGTTGCCGAAGGAAGAGCTGACGTTCAACGGGCTGGACTATTTGCAGACGTTTGCGATGCCGAACTTTTACTTCCATGTGACCACGACCTATGCGATTTTGCGGCACAAGGGCGTGCAGCTGGGTAAGAAGGACTTTTTGGCTGGTGGAGTTGTTGGGAATTAGGAATCAGGAATCAGGAAAGGGCGCCTTGCGGCGCCCTTTTTGGGTTTCGGGAGCAGTTACATGTAGTGGATTGGACTTTGGAGGGCGTGGACCCATGCGGGGGATTCGCGATCCGACTTCCGGACGGGGCCGGTGACGCTCAGATCCTTCGAGAAGAGGCCGGAGGGTTCGTGGATGCCCATGACGACGAGGCGGTGGTGGGGCGGCATGGCGCGGCCCATGACGCCGTTTTTCCGGTCGTCCGCGTATTCTTCGCGGAGTTCGAAGCTCAGCCAGTTGCTGCCGGCGGGGCCGCAGGCCGTGTTGTCGTTGACACAACGGCCGAAGTCCTCGTTCAGTGCCGTGGTGAAGCGGGCTTTCCAGGGGCGCGTATCCGGATATTCCGGATTGGTGCCGTCGTTGGTCACGGTGATTTCGTAGAAGTGCTCCATGGTGGCCGGTTTGCGGAGCGGGGAGCCTTCCTGCTGAGTGGTGAAGAGCACGCCGGGCTTTTTTTCCAGCGTCACCGTGAAGCCGGGAACGAAGGAGGCTGCGGTGGGCTGCGGCGGAGTGGTGTTGGCGACCTTGCCGAAACCGAGGAAGTGGAGGATTTTGGTGAGCATTGCGTTGTCCTTTCTGGAAACGATGACACGGAGAATGAGATTGGGGATGCGGCTTTAGAGGAGGGGGTTATAGCATGGATTTATTCAGGAAACAATAAATTGAATACAATTTATTGGGGGTGGGGGTTAGCTTCGACGTAGGCTTTGAAGGCGGCGTCCATCGCGCCCGTGCGGCTGGTGAGCCATGGGAAGTGGCCCCAGCGGATGGAGAGTTGTTTTGCGGCTTCTTCCGCGGGTTTGCCTTCGATGGCATAGGCGTAGAGGGCGAGGGCGAGGCCGGTGCGGTCCGCGCCCTGTTTACAGTGGACGAGGAGGGGTTTGGGGGCGGCGCGCATCATTTCCACCAGCGCTTCCATGGTGGTGAGGTCCGGCTCCGTATTCGCGGAGAGGCCGAGGGTGAAGAAGGTGATGCCGGAGTTGGCGGAGAGGGTTTCCTCCCGCGTGTACCACTCCGCGTGGCTTTTGCCGCGGAGGTTGAGGACGCTGTTGAAGGGCGGATGTTCGCGGCGGATTTCCTTCCATTCGTGGTGCGAGAGCGTGGCTGAGCGGTAGAGGGTGTTTGGGATGACGATGGTGAAGTTGCCTTCCTCGATGAACCTATCGTACCACAGCCAGCCGAGGAGGGCGGTGATAAGGACTGCGGCGAGGGTGAGGCGGCTGCGGCGCGTGCGGGGGAGTAAACGCATTAAATATTATTTTATTGCAATATGTCGTCGTTTATCTATGCGTTTTAAACGATTTTCTCTCATGAGAATTCCTAATATACTCCATGTTAGGTAATCTTTTGATCCACCCAAATAATCGCTCTTTAAATTTAGAGCTTTAACTATTTCGCCATTCTGAACGCCCATAGGGTTAGCTTGAGCAAGCTCGTGAATAGCATCTTTAAGGAAAGATAAGCCCAATTGAGCCTTCTCTAAAAGTCCATCCGGAACATTAACATTTTGTTTATTTGTTTTAAGAACCCCAGTTGGAACAACAGAATTGGTCAGCATTCCCCCGGAGGCCTCTGTACCAAATGCGCATATTAGTTCTGCTTCAAGCTTCAAGGCTTGTATCTCTGTTAAATTATCAGCCAGAATACTGACGATTACTTCTCGATGGGCATTATGAATTTCATTTATTCGCTTTCCCTTACGAGTATTGTCTACCTTTAGCATGTGCTCTGTTGCACGGATACCAGTTCCCTTACCGATATAAAATGGTTTAGCTGGGGACTGACGGGGGTCTTTAAGGGCGTAAATATAATATGCAGTAAAGGCCATGTAGACACTTTCTTGAAATGGTGGGCGAGGAGGGACTTGAACCCGCGACCAAGGCATTATGAGTTAATGCTAGTTTAATGACAACCACAAACCACAACACTATACATCAATACTTTCAAATTGTTACATGGAAGCAATGTTTGTAGACTGTGAGTGAAAATGGTCTGTTTTGAGGAGTCATTGCACCAAAAGTGCACCACGGAAATCCTCTACAGGCTTAGTGGAAGTTAGTAACTAAGCAGGCTCGGTGCACCATGGCGACGATTAAATCGCGTATAGGTAAGGATGGAAAAGTAAGCTGGCGGGCGCAGATTCGCCTTAAAGGCTTCCCTATGCAGAGCCGCACCTTTGAAAGCCAGAAAGATGCCAAGGCGTGGGTGGCGGTTACCGAAGGCCAGATACGGGAGGGGAGGTTTAACTACTTGCCGGAGAGCCAGCGTAAAACCCTCTCCGATGCCATACAGCGTTATATTGACTTTGAGGTGCCGAGGCGCCGGAGTGACCGCAAGAAGGTTATTTACCAACTGGAATGGTGGCGAGCGCAGTTGGGGCACCTGATACTTAAGGACGTAACCACGGCGCGGGTTCGCCAATGCCAAGACAAGCTCGAAATGAGTTTGTCGCAGCGGGGTACGCCCATGGCACCGGCTACCGTGCTGCGCTACATGGTAACGCTTTCACACCTGTTTTCGGTTGCGTCAAAACAATGGGAGTGGACTTCCGACAACCCGGTACTGCGGGTGAAAAAGCCGGTGCCGAATAATACCCGCGACCGTGTGCTTGGCGACGAAGAGAAAAAGCTTTTATTGGCCGCCTGCAAAGCCAGCCGGTGCCGCTACCTTTATACGGCGGTGGTGCTGGCGCTGAGTACCGCCGGGCGCCGTAATGAAGTTTTGGGTTTGCGGTGGAGCGACATAGACTTTAACCGGCGGCAGCTTAAGTTTGAGAAAACCAAAAATGGCCAAAAGCGTTCGGTGCCGTTGCCGACTTCGGCTTGCGCGGCGTTGCTGGAATTAAAGAAGGTGCAAATGCTGCACAGCCCCTTTGTGTTCCCCCGGGATGATGGGAAGGCTCCTCAGCAAATTGAAAAGCATTGGCGCGAGGCTTTGAAGGCCGCAGATGTTCAAGATTTTCGTTTTCACGACCTACGCCATACCGCTGCCACTAATTTGGCGGCGAGTGGGGCCACGCTTTTGCAGCTTAAGGAAATCCTCGGCCACAAAACCGTACAGATGGTAGCCCGATATGCACACTTGACCACAAACCACAACACGGAGATTTTAGAGCGTGCAGCGGCACTAATGTTTTCGGAGGCGGTTTATGAAGGATGTTACAGCTAGGTTGGATATTGAACCCGGTTCAGCGGGTGACTTTGAGGCTACCAGCCCAAACCCCGACGAGGAAATACGACGCAATTTAGAATTACATAAAGCGAATGCGCCATATGATGGGCTGCTACTGTTGGAAGCGGTTAGAGAAAACCTGCATCGCCCCGGCGCCATGTCCGAGGAATTAGCTACTTTCATGTATATACGGCTTACCTCACTATTAGACAAACTCGACCAAGGGCCTCTAAAGGCAGGCGATTGGTTTGAGATTTTCAGGGTTTCTCCTCCAGCAAAGCGTGGGAATTCTCCCAAAAGCGTTAGAGAGGCTCAGCGTGACGCATGGATAGCGGGGCAGTATTCCGCCCTCCGCGCCAATGGCAAAACCGAGGAAGAGGCTTTCGCCCTAGTGGAAAGCCAATACCATATCGGAAAGAAAAAGCTTGAGGGGTTGGTTACGCAGCTTGGGCTGGCTGTAAAAGCCCGGGGTGGGAATAAGCGTAAACGCTAAAGCCTACTCAAATGCCCGATTTAAATAGGTACTAACCATCCCATCACCTCCTTATTCTCCGCCTTAGCTAACAACTATCACTAAGGAGGAGCAAGAATGGAAACCACACCCGTCATACCCAATCTGTTTTCAGTAAAAGGGTTCAGCAAGAAATACCCCACCTTCACCGAAGCCTCGCTGCGCTGGCTTATTTTTAATGGCCACGGTGATGGAACGGCCAAACCCCACGAAAAGCATTTGGGTAATGGCTTGGAAGCCTCCGGCGCAATCGTGCGAGTGGGGCGCCGGGTTTATATCGACGAAGTACAATTCTTCGCATGGGTTAAGAATAGCCAGAGGGCACGCTAATGGCTGGAGAACCTAAACTGCTGGAAGGCCGCCGCGCTCGGGGTTATTACCATTTGCCCCGGGGGTGGATGGAACATGAGATTTTTGAACACGACAAAAACCGCATTCCGGCCTTCTTACTGCTTGTGGAAAACGCGAAGTATTCTTCCACATCTACTAAAAACGGAGGGCGTGTTAAGCGTGTTGAAATAGGCCAGCAGTATGTTTCTTATCGCCAATTGGAGAATGATTGGAAAGACTTAGGCTTTACTTTGGGTAAGGTGCGAGGCTTTATGAATGACTTAAAAAATTATGGGCTTGCGACCATAGAAAGCGACATACACGGGACGAAGCTAACGCTTTGTGATTACCCCTATTATAAAAGTAATCCACAGCGGGGTAACACAGATGTATGACACCCGCCGCACACCTCGAACACATATAATATAGAATAAAAAGGTAAAGAAAGGGTTAGTAGTGGTAAGGCTGCAAACTGGGGATAACTCAAAATCCGGCGTCGCGTTTGCGTCACGCCGTAGCGGGTGTTAGAAGCGCGACGCAAGATTGGCAAAGCTAATGCTGGAAGCTGATTTGCTTGGAAAAGCGTTGCAGCAATTCCCGGTGTGCCTATAGGAAAAATCGCGCGACGGTGAGAGGGATGGTAAACCGAATGGCTTAGGCTACGGCGCCCCCATCACCACGCTTTCGACAGTCCAGCGGTAGGTTTCCGGGTTTTTGGAAAGGCTTACGCTAAAGTGGTTTCTAAGCTTGGCGCCGTAGCTGTTTTCCGCGTCGACTTGGCTGACCACAAGGTAGTTGCAGCCGTCACGGACAACCCGGGCCGGGTTAAAGCTTTCAAACTTGGCGGTGGCTGGAGCCTTTAGTTTTTCCTTAACGGCATTCTGTGCGTAGTCCCATGCCTTAAGTGCGTCACGGTTACCGTCACATGCCGGGGCTGCGACGCGCGGGGCGTCGGGTTCGGCGGCAAATTTAATAAGGGGGTAGCCGATGCCACAGAGGATAACGCCGAGGCCGACAACGTAGCCGCTAAGGGCCGTAGCCAATATGAGGGCCGCCCGCTTTCGACTGGTTAGATAGCCGGAGGGTTCCCGTTGCCCGCGCATGACTTGCCACGCGCCGCTTAAAACCTTCCCTGAAAACTTGGTGGAGCGGAACCCCGCCACAACTGCTGCAATGCCTATAAGCCAATACACGGCCCGTCTCCCTTTGGTTACAAGTGCGGCCACCTAAGTGGTGGCCGGGGAGTGATAACCGTCTATCGAAACGGCGCGGCTATTCAGCCTCGCAGCTTATTGTATTCGCCGCCTCCCCAACCGCATGGATGGAGGGCAGCACATTGGTAACGGCTGGTGCATATCAGCCGTCGATAGAGGGGTTATCAGGCCCCGAAGCCTTAGCTGGCTTTGGTTATAAGGTAGTTATATTGAGAGACAAGGTCAATACTGAATGCCATGTTGTAAACTTAAAGTTTATTTTATGCATAAAACTTGCATAAAATGATATTTAAACTATACTATCTACATGTTAGTTCAATTTTCGGTTACAAATCACTTGTCCTTCAAGGGTACAGCTACGTTAGACATGCGATGTGCTCGTGGATTAAAGAGTTTGAAAGATACAAATGTAATATCTTTAAATATCAAGGCTCCACTTCTTGCATCGGCTGTAATTTTTGGCCCTAACGCTAGTGGAAAAAGTAATTTTTACTTTAGTTTGTATATGCTTAGCCAGCTTGTGGAACGTTCAGCAGGGTTAGCATCTAAAACCTTGTTGCCATACCACCCTTTTGGGCTAGAGGTTGAATCCAGTAACGCGCCCACAAAGTATGAAATTGAGTACATTGTTGATGGGCATGTGGCTAAATATTCTATTGAATACAATGCAGAGCGTATTCTTGAGGAAACTCTAGTATGGTTTCCTAGTGGTCGTCCTATTAAGCTAATACAAAGGAAATGGGATAACGGCACTTATCAAACCGTAGTTCACTCTAAAATTGGTCACAAAAGTGAACGTGATTTAATTGTTAAGACTTGTCACCAACGTACATTATTACTCTCACAAGGTTCTCATCTTAATAATGAATTATTGAAAAAATTTGCAGATTGGTTTGAGAAAAATTTGATTACTAAAATCCCTGAGGG
>JAIXZU010000021.1 GCA_027489415.1 Alphaproteobacteria bacterium | reverse complement strand
CCCCATTCGGCCAAACCCCCTGAGAACGACAACGGGCCCCTGAGGGGGCCCGTTTTTTTGTGTGTAGGGATAAAAAACCGCGCCACCTGAGAGGCGGCGCGGGGATTGCGGTTAGTCGCTGGTCTTCACGCCCATGAAGCGGAGGAAGAACAGGAACAGGTTGATGAAGTCCAGGTACAGTGTGAGCGCACCGTAGACGGCGAGGCCGTTGGAGGTGGCGGCTTCACGGCTTCTGTACATGGCTTCCAGCTTCTGCATGTCATAGGCGGTGAGGCCGATGAAGAGCAGGATGCCGAAGGCTGACAGGGCGTAGTCGATCAGGGTGGAGCCGAGGAAGATGTTCACGACCATGGCGACCAACAGACCGACGAGGGCCATGAAGAAGAAGTTGCCGTAGCCGGTGAGGTCCCGCTTCGTGACCATGCCGTACAGCGCGGAGGCACCGAAGGTGGCTGCCGTGACGGCGAAGGTGGCAACCAGACTGGAGCCGGTGTAGACCAGAGCCAGAGGGGCCAGCCAGATGCCGGTGACCGCGGCATAGACCAGGAACATCGCCAAGGATACCAAGGGGTTGATGCGACTGGTGAGGCCGAAGTAGCTGATGGCGAAGACCAGGACGAGCTGGGCGACGAAGAACGCCCAGAACCAGGGGCTCATGGCCGGTGCGCCGTCCACCTGCGGGACGAACTGCAGGGCGATGTAGCTGCTGAGGGCGGTGACGACCAGACCGAGGGCCATGTACTTCATGACATTGGTAAGGAATTCGCCGACGGTTTCGGTGTAGCCGGTGGCGGCAGTACTGCGCGCGGAGGCGGTGTTCATGGAGAGCTCCATTGAAAACGAGGGAGGGATGCGCCCGGTTGGGACCGGTAGCTTTAGTATACTGGAGTTTCAGAGATTTTCCAGTGGCTTTTTGGAGGCAGGCCACTGACAGTATATGAAAAACCGCGCCACCTGAGAGGGGCGCGGTTTTTTGGTCAGGCGAGGGCCCAGGCCGTCGCGTTGACCTCGCGGTCGGGATCGAGGACGGCTTTCTGGCAGCCGCACACGTTTTTCATGAACGTGTAGTGGCCGCCGTCCGAGAAGACATCCTGCGTGCGGAAGGGGCTCAGAGCCTCTTCGTAGGCGGTTTTGTCATCAGCGATTTCTTCATCCGAGTCATCTTCGAAGTCATCTTCCGGCATGACGTAGGCGCCGGTCTGGCTGTAGTAGCCGGAGCGATAGTCGAGGTCGGCGTCGTCAACGAAGAAGTGATGGTCGAGGGGGTGGTAGTCCCCGTCGTCCCAGTCGGTGTCATCCACTTCCATGTCGATGTGGTCCTTGTCGGAGTCGTCGATCAGGCCGGTGATGCCGAAGATGTCTTCGGCTGCCCACGTGTAGATGGGGGCAGGCTCGATTTCGGCGAGGAGTACCGAGAGCGGGGCCGTGCGCTGAATGTGGCGGAAGTCAAAGCCGACTGCTTTCTCCCGCTTGCGGCGGTTGAGGGCGGCGCGGGTTTCCGTGCCGCGGTACTTCTCATTCAGAGTAAGGCGGATGCCTCGGTCTTTACGGATATCGCAAGCTCGCATGGTTGCCTCCATTTGCTGAGCTGTTACGGGAAACGCAATACGATAGGCTTTAATTATGGGGCTGGTTGGGGTGGGTGCAAGGGGGAATTCTAATGATATAAATGTCGCACTCGCGCCCTAGTATAAAATACAATGCAAATTTTTATATCTTAAGGACTGGAACTTTACTTCTACCTATGCCATTTACTCTTTAACAGAACTCGCCACGCCTAGATTCAATGCAAATTGAAGATGCGTAACTGGCGAGTCTTTTTGTTTTGATATATATTATTGCCCAAATGGTAGATTTTCTTAAGCCCCCCCTAACTCCGGCCGCAATGGTCGATCTTTTTATTTCACGCGGAATGGTAGTTCCTGATAGAAATAAAGCAGAGCATCGTCTTCATAATATTGGATATTACCGATTGAAGGGTTATTCGTATGTTTTAACTGAAGATCATACAACTCATCAGCTTGCAGAAGGTACAACCTTTGATCAAGTACTTGGTTTTTATATTTTTGACCGTAAATTACGGTTACTCACTATGGATGCAGTTGAACGTATTGAAGTAGCACTTAAAGCAAATATGTGTACTGCTATTTCAACGGCTACTAACGATCCATTTTGGTATATGAAACCTGCTCATTTTAAAGATCAGAATTATCATTCAGAATTTATGGAATCTTGTGCAGATGCGTTTGCTGATAGCAAAGATACATTTATTGAAAACTTTAAGCTTAAACATCCAGAATACACCCTTCCGCCATTTTGGATGATTCAAGAAATTTTATCATTTGGCCCAATTTCTAAAGCATTCAAAAATCTTTCTGAAGATTGGCAACGGGCTGTTACGGCAGAATATGGAATTCACCGAGACGTATTAGCTAGCTGGTTTCAAGCAATCCATATTGTTAGGAACATATGTGCACATCATAGCCAGCTTTGGACTCGAGCAATGCCTAAACTTCTACGAATTACAAATGGTAAGCGTGGCAAAGCTTTTGAGAAAGTTGATACCTCAGGCTTCGCATCACGAGCCTTAGTATTTGTCATTCTTCTGGAAACAATTGCCCCCGGCAGTCATTGGAGAAAATTATTTCTCAAGCTGTTGGCTGACTTCCCGCAAGTTGATCATAGATGGCTTGGTTTCAATGATGATCCGGCCAAAATTTTTGAAATGGCATGCCCAACTCCAGTACAACAAGAGCCTGCTTTATTGGCGGCACTTGAGCCACGTGCTGCTGCTTAAAATAAGCCCCTAAACGGGGCTTATAATTAATCGTTGAGGCGGAGGGCGGCGAGGAAGGCTTCCTGGGGGATGTCGACTGACCCCATGGACTTCATGCGCTTTTTACCTTCTTTTTGCTTGTCGAGGAGCTTGCGCTTGCGGGTGATGTCCCCGCCGTAGCACTTGGCGGTGACGTCCTTGCGCACGGCTTTTACCGTTTCACGTGCAATGATTTTTCCGCCGATTGCGGCCTGGAGAGCGACATCGAACAGTTGGCGCGGGATGAGTTCCTTCATTTTGGAAATGAGGGCGCGGCCACGGGTTTCGGCCATGTAGCGGTGCACGACCATGGTGAAGGCGTCCACCGGTTCGGCATTGATGAGGATGTTGACCTTGACGAGGTCTCCGGCTTCGAAGCCGTCCGGCGCGTAGTCGAAGCTCGCGTAGCCGCGGGTCATGGATTTCAGGCGGTCGTTGAAGTCCAGCACCACTTCGTTGAGCGGCAGGCGGTAGGTGAGCATGGCGCGGGTGCCGTGCCACGCGAGGTTGAGCTGAATGCCGCGTTTTTCCTGACAAAGGTTCATGACCGGACCCAGATATTCATCCGGCACCATGATGGTGGCCTTGATGAAGGGTTCGAGCATTTCGTCGATCTGGGCGTTGTCCGGGAGGTCTGAGGGTTTTTCAACGTCGATGAGGGTGCCGTCCGTTTTTCTGACCTGATAGACGACGTTGGGGGCGGTGGTGACGAGGTCGAGGTTGTATTCCCGCTCGAGGCGCGTCTGGATGATATCCATGTGCAAGAGCCCCAAGAAGCCGCAGCGGAAGCCGTGGCCGAGGGCGGGGGAGTGCTCGTTGATGTAGGTGAAGCTGGTGTCGTTCAGGCGCAGTTTGGCGAGGGCGTCCTTCAGTTTTTCGTAGTCGTCGCCTTCCGTTGGGTACAGGCCGCAGAAGACCATTGGCGGCACCTGCTTGAAGCCGGGGAGGGGGGTCATCAGCCCCTGGTTGGCGGCGGTGAAGTCGGCAATCGTATCTCCGACTTGCGCATCCGCAACTTCCTTCATGGCAGCGGTGAAGACGCCGACTTCACCGGCGTGGAGGGTTTCCACGGCGCGGAAGCGCTGGGCTTCCTGCGGGTGGAGGATACCGACGCGGTCGATGACGTAGGTGCGGTCCGCGTTCATCAGTTTGATTTTCGAGCCACGGGTCAGGGAGCCGTCCAGCAGGCGGACGAGGACGACGACGCCGAGGTAGTTGTCGTACCAGGCATCCACCAGCAGGCCCTTGGTGGGGGCTTCGGGGTCTCCCTGCGGGGGTGGGACCTTGTCGACAATCGCTTGGAGGATGGCTTCCACGCCCATGCCGGTTTTGGCGGAGCAGGGGAGGGCGTCGTCCGCCGGGAGGCCGATGAGGTCCTCGATCTGTTTCTTGACCTTTTCCGGTTCGGCGGAGGGGAGGTCGATTTTATTCAGGACCGGGAGGATTTCGAGGTTGTTGTCTATCGCCGTGTAGACGTTGGCGAGGGTTTGGGCTTCCACGCCTTGGGCGGCGTCCACCACCAAGAGCGCGCCTTCGCAGGCGGTGAGGGAGCGGGAGACTTCGTAGGCGAAGTCCACGTGGCCGGGAGTGTCGATGAAGTTCATCTGGTAGGTGACACCGTCCGCTGCCTTGAAATGCAGGCGGGTGGCGTTGGCCTTAATGGTAATGCCGCGCTCACGCTCGATTTCCATGGTGTCCATCATCTGGTCCTTCATGACGCGCTTGTCGATGGTACCGGTGACCTCGAGGAGGCGGTCGGCGAGGGTCGACTTACCGTGGTCGATATGCGCGATGATGCTGAAATTGCGGATGTGGGAGAGCGGTTTACGGGTCATGGGGTGTGTTTAGCAGAGAACGGAACGAGGAACAAGGAACGAGGAACGGGGGGAATACAAAAAAGCCGCCCTCCGGAGAGGGCGGCTTGGCCGGTACGCGAGACCTTGGCCGGTTTTCGGTTAGTCCCTGACGAAGGCCTTGCCGTGGCTCTTCCTGCCCTTGCCGCGTGCCGAGAAGGCAATCTGCATGGGCGGGGACATTACCAACGGTTCTTCGGTTCCATCGGCAGGTTTGTCGATGGGAGCGATGACCGGGGCAGGTTTCATGGCAGCGAGGGCTGCCTGCGCCTGCGCACTGATGTGGTGGCGGGCGGTATTCTGGATTTCATTGGTCATGGTTTCCTCCGGAAAAGGGATTTGGAATACAGGTGGCACTGGTGCCTGCGGATTGGGCAGGCGGATGGCGGGGCTGTTGTGGACGGCTTGGTGCCCTTTGGCAAGCTGAGGAAAGCGTACCCGTAAGGTTGGAGCAAGGCAAGAGGCGTAATTTTACTGGATTGTGGCCTAGAGTTCGGGGGCGTATTTGCGCTCAATCCGTTCCCGTTCCGTGAGATATTCGGTTTCGGTGAGTTCGCCTTGCTCGAAGCGCGTGTTGATGTCGTGCATGGCGGCGCCGCGGGAATTATCCACCGCCTGGCGGGTGGCGCGGTAGTTGGCGGCGATAGCGCCGTTGCTGCCGCTGATGGGGTCCCAGATTATCGAGGTGGGCCAGAGGATGAGGTTGATGATACCGGAGCGGTAGTCCCCCACATAAAACGACCCGCCGCCGGGGAGGATGCCGAGGGCTTTGGCGACGTCGGGGTCCTTTTCCGTGACTTCCATGCCTTTCGTGCGATAGGCGTTGAGCTCCGCCTTCTGGCCGGACGTAATGGACTGCGCACAGCCTGCGATGGTAAAGCACACCAGTACACAGAGGCTGCGCAGGATGAATCCGGGGGGATTATGGGGCATCGGGCATCCTTTTGATTGCGGGCTGATGGGCTTGTTCTGGATTTATCTCACTCCCGTGCGGGTGGGACGTCAAGCCGCTGCCCTGCGTTGACTGCCACCGCAATGGGCGGTGGCGGCCCCACCCCTATGGCGGCAGGCATAAGGCAATGGTATTCAAGGACTATGGTTGCCCATGTACAGACTCTCGCGCTGCAAGGATTGCATGGTTTGCCCGTGCAGGTGGAAGTACAGGTGACGGGGGGCATTCAGGGGATTTTCATCATCGGGCTGCCCAGCAATGCGGTTAAGGAGAGCCGAGACCGCGTGCGTGGGGCGTTCCATGCGCTGGGTATCAGTTTGCCGGACAAGCGCGTGACCGTAAACCTGAGCCCTGCCGACCTTGCCAAGGATGGGAGCCACTTTGACCTTGCGATTGCGCTGGGCCTGCTGTTGGCCTTCGGCATTGTGCCCGAAGACAGTGCGCAAGGCGTGGTGGCGATGGGTGAGTTGGGACTGGATGGTACGGTGCGGCCGGTGGCGGGGTGCCTGCCTGCGGCCCTGCATGCCGCCGCCCAAGGTGCTACGGCCATGCTGGTGCCTGCGGCTAATGGCGCTGAAGCGGCGTGGGCGGGGCAGAGTTCCAGCATGGGGGGTGGTATGGCGGTTTATGGGGTGGAGAGTTTGCACCAGCTTATCCGGCACCTGAGGGGGGAAGAGTTGCTGGCCAGCGTAAGGCCACAGGCGCGGGGGCGGGATATGGCCAGTTGGGGTGACCTTGCCGACATTCGCGGGCAGGAAGGTGCCAAGCGAGCCGCTGAAATTGCTGCGGCGGGCGGGCACCACCTGCTGATGAGCGGGCCGCCGGGCAGTGGCAAAAGCATGCTGGCGGCACGGTTGCCGGGATTACTGCCGCCGCTGACGCCGAGCGAGGCGTTGGAAGTGAGTATGATCCATAGCGTAGCCGGGACCCTTGGGGCTGATACGGAAGGGGGGTTAGTGACGGCGCGGCCGTTCCGTGACCCGCACCACAGTGCCAGCAGTGTGGCGCTAACCGGTGGGGGCCTGAAAGCCAAGCCCGGGGAAATGAGCCTTGCCCACCGTGGCGTGCTGTTTATGGATGAGTTGCCCGAATTCCCCCGTACCGTGCTGGAAACCTTGCGCCAACCGTTGGAAACGGGTGCGATCACGATTAGCCGCGCGAGTGCGCATGTGACCTATCCGGCGAGATTTCAGCTGATTGCGGCGATGAACCCGTGCGCTTGTGGGTATTTGGGTGACCCGCAGAAAGGGTGCAAAAAACAGCCGGTGTGCGGACAGGACTATACCACGCGCCTTTCCGGCCCGTTGCTTGACCGTTTTGACTTGAGAGTGAGTGTTCCTGCAATGAAAGTGAGTGACCTGAGCCTGCCCCCTGCCAAAGAGGGCACAGAGACCGTTGCGGCGCGGGTGCTGATGGCACGACAACGCCAAACCGAGCGGTTTTCCGGCTTGAGCGGTAAAGTGGTGTGCAATGCCGAGTTAAATGGAAAGCTATTGGATACGTTCTGCCCATTAGACATTGAGGGACAAAAGCTGCTGCAAACCGCAGCGGAAAAAATGGGCTTGAGTGCGCGGGGGTACCACCGGGTTTTGAGGGTGGCACGGACGATTGCCGACCTTGCGGGTGAGGCGGATATCCGGCGGCCACACCTTGCGGAAGCGTTGGCTTACCGCGTTTTGTAAGTTAAGGTTCCCCCCATGAAGATGACACGCGGATTATGGATGGCTGGATGCCTGATGGCGGCGAGTGCCGCATATGCCACTGATGCCGAGGATGCACCGGCGGTGGCGCAGTTCCCGTGGTATGGCAGTTTGAAGAAGTCTGAAGTCAATGTGCGTAGCGGGCCGGGTAACCAGTACCCAATTTTATGGATTTACCAGCGGGCCGGTTATCCGGTTGAGGTGCTGGCGCGGTATGATAACTATTATAAGATCAAGGACGTGGAAGGCGAGGAAGGCTGGACCTACATTGGTATGGTGAGCCGCCGCGTGACAGGCCTTGTGGGTGGCAAGGTACCTGTGAACCTGACCCGCCATGCAACTGCTGACAGCACGATTGTGGCCCGCCTTGCGCCCGGTGTAGTGGTTGAAATGGATGAATGCGAAGATGTTGCAGGACTGGGTACGCTTTGCAAAGTGGAAGTGCCCGGAGCCAAGGGATGGGTGAACAAACGTAGCCTTGATATGGTGAAGTAAAGCGGCCCTAGGGCCGCTTATTTCATTTTGAGAGATTAAATCGGGAATTCTTTGAAGCGGCCGAGGCCCTGCTGGTCCGCCGGTGGTTCACAGGCGGCTGCACAGAACGGACACGTGCAGCTGAAGGCATTGGCGATATCCGGTGAGATTTTCGCCACGGTTTCAGCGAAGGGGGCTGAGGTCTGCATGAGGTGCAGGAATAACATGATGGCGCCGCCGGTGCCGGCCAGCGCACCGAGTGTCACCAGCGGCCAACGGTAACGTTGGAATGTGGAGGAAGGGGCCCATGTCATGCTCATGGATTGAATGCTACGCCCGCCCCCTGGTTTTGCCAAGGGGGATTGTGAGGAGGTGTAAGCTTTAGCTTGGGCGTTGCCAAGCGTGGATAGTATCGACAATTCTTTGAATATTATTAGGTACGGTTTGGGGCGTGAGCCCATGGCCGAGATTGACGATATAACCCGGTTTGACTGCAGCTGTGTTTAAGAGGTGGTTCAGGGCGTTAACCAGGGGTTCGGCGGGGCCGGTGG
>JAIXZU010000075.1 GCA_027489415.1 Alphaproteobacteria bacterium | reverse complement strand
TTGGGCGGTGCGGCGCTGGCCGACGTTTTTGGTGTTTTGCTGAACCTCCACCGTGCCGATTTGCACCTTGCCGGCGGCACTGGTGGCGCCGGCGCCCGGTGCGTAAAGAGGGCTGTAGCCGCAGGCCGCCAAGGCGGCCAGAGGAACAAGGTACAAGGAACGAGGAACGAGGGAGAGCGCTTTCATGGGGGGAGGATAGCGGGGTTGGGTGGGAAAGGCGAGGGGGTAGTGTGAAAAAACGTTTGATTGATAATGAAGTTAATGTATACTTTTGGTAAGGAAACCTTGATTTTTTTGGAGAAGACGATGACGGACTTCATTACACTTGAACACGGGCTGCGCGTACGGCACGGAGTTGGGATGCTGATTCTGAACCGTGAGGAAGACTTGCTGGCAGGACTGCGTGCCGGAACCGACACGTGGCAGTTGCCGCAGGGTGGCCGCGACTTTACCGACGAGGCGCGCATGCCTGAGGAAGGCTTGCGCGAATTGTGGGAAGAGCTTGCGATTGAAGCCCATGAGGTGATGTATGCGGGCACTTTGCCGCAGACGACTTTTTACGAACTGCCCCCGCACATGCGCAAGCGCGGCTTTGACGCGCAGCGGCACCACTGGCTGGTATACCACTACTTGCCGGCCGGCATACCCGACCCGCGCAAGGCCCAAGACCATGAGTTTGACGAAGTGGCGTGGACCAATTTTGAATGGATGATGCGGAATACATCGCCCTTCAGGCTTGAGATTTATACACAGGTGCGGATGATGTACCGCAACTTTACAGCGGCTGCGTGAACGGCCACAGACAAGACACCCCGCGCAGCTTAGGCTGCGCGGGGTGGTTTTTTTGGGATGATGACGGGGAAAGCTGTTAGGTATACACAAAATCATCTGCAACGCATTTTTCAACTGGAGGTCATCCCCAATGTCCAATCCACTCAAACTATTGACTGCCGCCATTCTCGAACACGAATCCATCAGCCAGGCAGATGTTCTGGCCAAGCTCAACCTCTCGGATGAGCAGCTCAAGCGCCGGATGGCGAAACCATCGATCCGGTTTGTGCGCCAGTTGGCGAACGCAGCGGGAAGCACGGTGGAGATGAAAGTGGTGTTCGGGCGTCCGATAGGCAGCACCATTTCAAAGAAGATTCTGTTTTAACCCCCTCCGACGACAAAGCCCCCGCAGCAGATGCTGTGGGGGCTTTATGGCTTTCCAGCTTAGCTGGCTGTGGCGATGTTGACGAGGCGGCCGGGGACGTAGACTTGCTTGGCGATGGTTTTGCCTTCCAGCCATGGTTTGACTTCATCCGTGCCGTGGGCGGCTTTGAGCGCGTCGGCCTCCGAGACGTCCGCCGGCAAGGTGAGGCGGGCGCGGAGCTTGCCGTCCACCTGCACGATGAGGGTGATTTCGTCGGCTTTGGCGGCGGCGGGGTCGAACGTTGGCCAGCTTTGGGTATACAGGGGTTCCTGATTCGAAAGCATGGACCACAGCTCTTCCGTGATGTGCGGGACCGCCGGGTTGAGGAGGCGGAGGAGGGCTTCCACGCCTTGGCGGTAGAGGGCAGGGTGGGCGGCTTCCACAGCTGGAGTGAGCTGGTTGGAAAGCTCCATGCAGGCGGCGATCATCGTGTTGTACTGGAAGCGCTCGATGTCGGAGGTCACTTTGGCGATGGTCTGGTGAATCTTGCGATTCAGGGCCTTGGCCTCCGGTGATTCCCGATTGACGGCGGCGGCGGGGAGGGCGGCGGCTTTTTCAGACAGGGTCCAGAGGCGGTTAAGGAAGCGCCATGCGCCCTCAATCGCGGCTTCCGACCATTCGAGGTCCCGCTCCGGCGGGGCGGTGAAGAGCATGTAGAGGCGGAGAGTATCCGCGCCGTATTTGGCGATGAGGCCGTCCGGACTATCGCCGTTGTTTTTGGATTTACTGATTTTCTCGGCTGGTTTGACGGTGATGGCTTCGCCGGTGGCTTTTTCAAACCATTTGCCATCCTTCTGTTCCACCTGTGAGGGGTAGAGGTAGGTGCCGTCCGCCTTCTGGTAGCTGTTGCCGATGACCATGCCCTGGCAGAGGAGAGCCGAGAACGGCTCGGTGGTGCTGATATAGCCGCAGTCCCGCAGGGCTTTGGTGAAGAAGCGGGCGTAGAGGAGGTGGAGCACGGCGTGCTCGATACCGCCGATGTATTGGTCCACGCCGCCGCCGGCGGGCATCCAGTAATTCAGGGCCGTCTTATCGAGGGGCTGGGGGCTGGTGGGGCAGAGATAGCGCATGAAGTACCATGAGCTGTCCATGAAGGTGTCCATGGTGTCGGTTTCGCGGGTGGCTTTGCCGCTGCATTTCGGACAGGTGGTGTGCTTCCATGTCGGGTGGCGGTCCAGCGGATTACCGGCGCCGGTGATGTCGACATCGTCCGGCAGCGTGACTGGCAGCTGTTCACGTGGAACAGGGACGACGCCGCAGGCCTCGCAATGGATGAAGGGAATGGGACAGCCCCAGTAGCGCTGGCGGCTGATGCCCCAGTCCCGCAGGCGCCAGTTGGTGACGCCCCTACCCCAGCCCTCGGATTCAGCGCGGGCGATAACGAAAGACTGGGCGTGGGCCACGGTCATGTCGTTGAAAAGAGGTGAATTGATGAGCTGCCCTTCACCGGTATACGGAAGGGGGGCATCCAGCGGCCCCTGAATGACCTGCTTAATGGGCAGATGATATTTGGTGGCAAAGGCGTGGTCCCGCTCATCGTGGGCAGGGACCCCCATGAGGGCGCCGGTGCCGTAGGTCATCAGCACAAAGTTGGCGATGTAGATGGGGAGAGCTTCGCCGGTGAGGGGGTGGGTGGCGGTGAAGGATGTTTTATAACCCTTCTTCTCGGCCTTATCGATGACTTCCTGAGCGGTGCCAAGGGTTGATGCCTCGGCGATAAATTCAGCGGCTTTAGCGTCCGTAGAGGCGGCGAGGGCGGCGAGGGGGTGCTCCGGTGCGACGGCGCAGAAGGTGGCGCCGTAGAGGGTGTCCGGACGGGTGGAGAAGACGGTAAGACCTTCGGCGTAGCCGGGGACGGCAAAAGTAAACTGGAGGCCGGTGGATTTGCCGAGCCAGTTTTCCTGCATCACTTTGACGCGGTGGGGCCAGTCGGGGAGTTTGTCGAGGTCGGCGAGGAGTTCATCCGCGTACTTGGTGATGCGCATCATCCACTGCTGCATGGAACGGCGTTCTACCGGGGCGCCGGAGCGCCAGCCTTTGCCGTCCACGACTTGCTCGTTGGCGAGAACCGTTTGGTCGATGGGGTCCCAGTTCACGAAGCTTTCCTTGCGGTAGACGAGGTCACGTTCCGCGAGGCTGAGGAAGAGGGCCTGTTGCTGGCCGTAGTATTCGGGCAGGCAGGTGGCGACTTCCTTCGACCAGTCGTAGCTCCAGCCGAAGCGCTGCATGACCGATTTCATTTCGGCGATGTTGTTCAGAGTCCAGTCCCGTGGGTGGACGCCGCGCTTGGAGGCGGCGTTTTCGGCGGGGAGACCGAAGGCATCCCAGCCCATGGGGTGCATGACGTTAAAGCCCTTAGCGCGTTTGTAACGGGCGAGAACGTCCCCCAGCGTATAATTGCGGACGTGGCCCATGTGCAGCTGGCCGGAGGGGTAGGGGAGCATTTCCAGCACGTAGTACTTCGGTTTGGAGGTGTCGGCCTCCGCACGGAAGACATTGGTTTCGAACCATGTTTTCTGCCATTTGGTTTCGATGGTAGCGGGTGTATACTTATGGGGAGCTGTATTCATGGAGCCCAGAATAGAGGCAGACGGCCAAAAAGAAAAGGCCCCGCAGGGCCTTTATGTTGAGGTAAGGCTATTTGGCCATGGTTTGGACGCGGATAGCGCGGGCCTTGGTGAGGATGGTGTCTTCGAGTGCTGTGACCGTTGCGGGAGCCACGGGGGCGTCCTTCCATTCCGAGCCGACGCGGGTTTGCTTGAACAGCGTGACCTTGAGAGCATCCGCGCGCAGGGACTTGCCGAGAATCAAGATGTTCGCTTTGACGCGTTCGTTCGGCTGCTCCGGCTGGGAGTACCAGTCGGTGACGATGACGCCGCCGTTACTGTCCGCCTGCGTGATGGGCATGAAGGCGATACTTTCCAGACTGGCGCGCCAGAGGAAGATGTTCACGCCGATATTCCCGCCGGTTTCGGTGCCGTTTTTGCCGGACTTGAAGGCGTCCAGCAGGTTGCCGGATTCACCGGACAGAAGACCCGGGCCTGCGGGCATGTCCGTCGGGTTGGCTTCGGGGGCTTCGGTTTTGATGTTTTTCAGGGAGCTGCACCCTGCAGCGGACAGACCCAGAGACAGAAGCAGGGCGAGGCTGAGAAGGGCAGGGGTGGAACGGGGCATGGAGGCGTATCCTTTTGTTTTTAAGGCCTGTGAGGGCCGGAATGGAGCGAATGGTGCGGGGGCAGAGGAGGTTTGTCAACCAGTGCGGCGCAGGATGTAAGCAAAGTGAGTATAATGCCCGCAAAAAGGGCCCCGCAGGGCCCTTTCCCATACCAAGCCGGAGCTTAGAACTTGACGCGCATGTTGACGCCGTAGAGGTCGATGTTCTGACCGCTGGTGCCGGTGACGTTGCTGTCATACTGGCGGTAGAGACCGGCAACACTGACGCCGTTGCCCATGTTGTACTGACCACCGAGGCCGTAGGCTTTGAGGCCGTTCTCGGAGGGGAGGGCGTTGCCGAAGTGATCGTTGACGCCGTAGTCGGCGGCGACTTCGAAGGCATCCCAGGCGTAGCCGACCTTGGTATACCAGCCTTCGGCGTCGCGGGTGCTGACGTCCTGCATGGTGTAGCCGAGGGTGGCACCGAGGCCGGAGGTGTGGGCGGCGCTGACGCTGGCGGCGTATTCACGGTCCGCAGTGCTGGCGGCAGTGGTGGAGTCGTTGTTGAAGCGAACACCGGCGGCGCCTTTGAGTTTGAAGTCGCCTGCGGCGCCATCGTAGAAGACGGCACCTTCGGTGTCCCCGCCCTGGGCGATGCTGGCGCGGGCCTGGAAGCCGGCGAAGATCGGGGAGTCGTAGCGGACGCTGTCCGTACGGCTTTGGGCGATGCCGGAGGTGAGGCTGTTAATGGTCACGGAAGACAGGCCGCCGCTGGTGTTACGCAGGCGCAGGCCACCACCGATACGGGCGTAGTCGGCGGTCATGACGTCCTGGGCGCCGACGAGATCCTGGGTCAGGACGCCATCGATAGCGGTGCTTTGCTGGCCGAGGTAGACACCACCGAAGCTGCCGGAGAGACCGACGCGAGCTTGGCGCTCGTTAAAGGAGGCGCTGGTGTTGGCAGGCGTGGTGGCGGTACCGGTGGAACCGGCGACGGAGGCCTGGGTGAAGTCGTTGGACGGGTTGGAGGCCATTTCGCCTTCGAAGAGGACGGAGGCAGTGAGGCCATTGTCGAGAGACTGGGCGCCTTTCAGGCCGAAGCGGGTGCTGGAGAGGGCGTTGTCGATGACGACGACGTTAGAGTCGCGGCCATCGCTGTAACCGAACAGGCCCTTGTTGACCTGACCGTACAGTTCGACGTCCACCGCGGACGCTTGGGCAGCGATGAAGGCGAGAGCCGACGTTGCCAGAAGGGTCTTTTTCATTGGGATATTCCCTTTTGTTACTTTGTGTTCGATTACCAGACGCACGGAGAGCGCATCGGAGTACACAGGAGAGTGGGATGAGTTCGGGAGAGCGTCAACGCCACCTGCCGTAACGAGGCGGAGGGGTGTGACATAACGGCCAGAGTTTGCATACATTGCAAGCAGGGCTTGGCGCACAGGCAGCATACCCGCGCTGACTGGCGGTATACCTGCTGGATTTTGAGTGGGTGTGGAGTGGCCATTTCCACCACCAGATGTGAGTGGGTACTTATGGATTTTGGAATGGTTGATGAATTCGATTTAAGGGCCAAATTTCAGCATACATGCCGTATACGGAGGCGATAAGGGGGCGTTTGGCGGGCTATTGAAAAGATTGAAAGGGCGAAAACCGGAGATTATTTCCGATTTTCGCCCTTTGCAGGATAAGTAGGCGTTTACTTGATTGGGCAAGTTTTTGATGTCTCTGGCTAGAGCTCAATCCGTCCTTCCGGCTGGGTTTGGGCCATGGCCTGAGCTAGTGCCTGCTGTTGCTGGGTGCTGAGGCGCTTGAGGAGGGCGGAGAGTTCATCGACACTGTCGAAGAAGATTCGGACCGAGCCGCCGCCTTTGTTGTCCTTCTGGCGGATGGCAACCTTGAGGCCGACGCGTTCCTGCATCAGGGTTTCCAGCGCGGAGATTTTGGGGTCCGCGGGGCGGCGGCCACGGGCGGGCTGGTTGGGGCGGACGAGGTTGCGGACGAGGTCCTCGGTTTCGCGTACGCTCAGCTGGTTTTTGATGACGCGGTTGGCGGCGCGGAGCTGGAGCTCGGGGTCTTCCGCCAAGCCAAGGAGGGCACGGGCGTGGCCCATGCTGAGCAGGCCGCTGTTGACGCATTCCTTGATTTTGTCCGGCAGGGCCAAGAGGCGAAGCAGGTTGGTGATGTGGCTGCGTGATTTACCGGTGACGCGGGCCATGTCCTCATGCGTATAGTTGAATTCCGCAACGAGGCGCTGGTAGCCAGCGGCTTCTTCCAAGGGGTTGAGGTCCGCACGTTGGACGTTTTCGACCAGTGCAACTTCGAGGGCGCGGCCGTCGTCGAGTTCCCGGATGATGACGGGGACTTCGGTGAGGCCGGCCATTTTGGCAGCGCGCCAGCGGCGTTCACCACCGATAATCTCATATTGGCCCTGCATTTTGGAGGGACGGACGAGGAGTGGCTGGAGCACACCTTGTGACTTGATGGAGATGCTGAGGGCTTCGATGGCGTTGTCATCAAACTGGCGGCGCGGCTGGACAGAGGAGGGGACCAGACTGGTGAGCGGCAGCATGCTTTCCGCCTTGGGCGCGGTGGCCGGTGTTTGGCCGGAGGCAGGCTGGGGGGCGATGGCGGCGGCGGCGGTGTCATCCAGCAGCGAGCCGAGACCACGGCCGAGGCCTTTGACCGGCGGTTTGGCGGCAGCAGTGGCTTGCTGGGCGGCGGCGATGGTGGCAAGGGCGCTGGCATGGGCCTGCGGGGAAGACTGAACGCCGGGCAGGGCGACTGATTGCAGCGGGGAAGGGGTGGTAGCCGGTGCGTTAGGGTTGGTGGGCTGGTTCATGATGTTGGCTCCTTATTACAAGTATCTTGGCGAATGAGGTTAGGCGGCTTGGGCGGTGGTACCGGCTGGCGTGCCTTCCGGCAGGACTGCGGGAACGGTGAGGCGCTGCATGAGCTCCGCAGCCAAACGGATGTAGGCTTGGGAACCGGGGGATTTGACGTCGTAGATCAGCCCCGGGGCACCGTGGGAAGGGGCCTCCGACAGGCGCACGTTACGGGGGATGATGGTGTCGAAGACTTTATCCCCCAAGTGTTCGCGGACATCGTTCACCACTTGTTGGGCGAGATTGTTGCGTTTGTCGAACATGGTGAGCAGGACGCCGAGAAGTTCCAGCTGCGGGTTGAGGTTGCGTTTGACGAGGTCGATCGTCTTGAACAACTGGCTGAGACCTTCCATGGCGAAGAACTCGCACTGCAGGGGTATCATGATATCCGTGCTGGCGACCAGAGCATTAATGGTGAGGAGGCCGAGGGAAGGGGGGCAGTCGATAAAGACGTAATCGTAGATTTCGTGGGCAGGCAGCAGGGCGTCCTTCAGGCGGTTTTCACGGGCCATGACGGGGACGAGTTCAACTTCCGCACCGGACAGGTGGATGGTGCTGGGCACCAGCCAGAGACCGGGGACGGAGGTTTTGACTGTAGCGGTGGCGAGGTCGGATTCGCCCATGAGCAGGCTATAGCTGCTGGCCTTCAGATTGCGTTTGTCCACACCGAAGCCGGTGGTGGTATTCCCTTGAGGATCGAAGTCGATGACCATCACGCGGTTGCCGCAGGCGGCAAGTGCGGTGGCAAGGTTGATGGCGGTCGTCGTTTTACCGACGCCCCCTTTTTGATTGCTGAGTGCGATGATTCGCGCGGTCATGACGTTCTTATCCCCTGTATCCATTTCAATGCCCCAAACAAGGATGGCGATTTGACACCCCACCCTACCCTTGCGCGCTACCTGCGGGCTGAACGACGATTAAAACAGGTTTTGACGATCGTAATGATCTTCAGGTTCCCCGTGAAACTGCGTTTGGAGTTTCACTCAGGCCCGAGAGAGTTTGATGACCCAACCGTGCTCGCCGTCGATGGAGGGAACTATACTCGGAGTGCGTGCGGTTGTCAGGTGGAACAAAGTTTCACAAGCCCTTAATTCTGCGTCGAGTGCCTTCCCTTTAAGCAGCAACCATGCGCCATCCTCACGTAGCAGGGGAGAGGTGAGAGTAAGGATGTCCGGTAGGCTGGCCCAAGCACGGCTTGCAATGATATCGTATTGATTTGTTAACAGTTTAACGTCTCCGGCATGGACTTTTACATGCCCTAAACCGAGGTTATGGACGGCTGTATGGAGGAAAGCGGCCTTGCGTTGGTCCCGTTCCGCCAGCGTGAAACGATGGTGCGGTGCCAAAATAGCCATAATTAGGCCCGGAAGCCCAGCACCAGAGCCAACATCGAGGATTTCGAGCGGGGTATTTCCCTGGCTTGTGGGGAGGTGCGGAACGAGCTGGGCGGAGTCCAGCACGTGGCGTTCCTCCCAATGCGGCAAAGTGGAGGGGGCAACCAGATTGATTTTGGGATTCCATTGACGGAGTAGCGCCCCATATGCGCGGATTTGTGACGTTTTTTCGGCACTTAACGGGGCACCTAAGAGCTGTTCCATGCGTTCCATAGGGGTTTAGGAGGCCTGTTGGGCCGATTTACGCAGGTGAAGCCACAGGGCCTGCAAGGCGGCCGGTGTGATGCCCGAAATACGCCCCGCGGCAGCGAGAGTAGGGGGCTGATGCAACCGGAGCTTTTGTTTGACCTCGGTAGAGAGACCGCCGATTACGTTGTAATCAGTTGAGACGGGAATTTCGAGGGCCTCGTCCTCGTGGAGGCGCTCGGCGTCCGCCTGTTGGCGCTGGAGGTAGCCATCGTATTGCGCTTCGACCTCGAGTTGCTCCATAGAATTGGCGGAAAACCGCGCTAATTCTGGTAAGTATGTTTTTACGTATTCGAGTGTCACCTGAGGGCGTTTAAGGACATCGAATACACTACATGTGGTGGTGTAGTTGCCTGCGAGTTGTGCAACTTGTTGTCCGAGAGGTGAGGAGGGCTTCACTTTGAGATCCCGGGCGAGGGAAAAGAGCTCGGCGACCTCCTGTTTGTGGGCTTCGAACGCAACTTTACGTTGTAGCGAGACGAGGCCGAGGTCGATACCTTTCTGTGTAAGGCGGAGGTCGGCGTTGTCCGCACGAAGGAGCAGGCGATATTCGGCGCGGGAGGTGAACATGCGATAGGGCTCCGATGTTCCACGAGTGACCAGATCGTCGATGAGCACGCCGATATAGGCATCGGCACGCGACAGGATGAATGGAGCACGACCGGCAGCTTTAAGGGCCGCATTGATACCGGCCATAAGACCTTGCGCGGCGGCTTCTTCATACCCCGTTGTGCCGTTGATTTGGCCGGCGAGGAAGAGGCCGGGGATCTTTTTCGTTTCCAGCGTGTGGCGGAGTTCAGTGGGCTCAATGTAATCATATTCAATGGCATAGCCGGGGCGCATGATCTCGGCGTTCTCCAAACCGGGGATGGTTTTGAGGATGGCGTGCTGGACGTCGATCGGCAAGGAGGTGGAAATTCCGTTCGGGTAGACTTCCAGATTGTTATAGCCTTCGGGTTCCAAAAAGATCTGGTGGCCGGTTTTTTCGGCGAAACGAACGACTTTGTCTTCGATGCTCGGGCAATAGCGTGGGCCGGTGCCCTCGATTTGGCCGCTGTACATGGGGCTGCGGTGGAGGTTGTCCCGGATGACTTGGTGCGTGGCCTCATTGGTATAAGCGACATGGCAGGGCAGCTGCGGTTGCGTAATGGTTGAGTTGAGGAAGCTGAAGGGCAGGGGTGGAGTATCGCCCGGTTGTTCCTCGAGGTGGGTGTAGTCGATCGTTTTGGTGTTGAGGCGCGGTGGCGTGCCGGTTTTGAGGCGGCCGACTTTGAAGTTGAGGGCCTTGATACGGTCGGCGAGGCGGAGGCTGGCGGACTCTCCGGCGCGGCCTGCAGTTTGCTGTTGCTGGCCGATATGGATTAAACCACGCAGGAATGTACCCGTGGTGAGCACGATGGCATCCGCCGCAAAACGCCAGCCGGAGGCACAGACAACCACGCGGGCGCGGCCTTCTGTATCCACCTCCAAGTCAGTGACTTCTGACTGACGTATGGTGAGATTGGGGGTTGCGAAAAGCTCGGTTTGGACGGCTTCGCGGTACAAGCGGCGATCGGCTTGTGCGCGCGGGCCGCGCACGGCGGGACCTTTGCTGGCGTTCAACATGCGGAACTGAATTCCGGCGATATCGGTCATGCGGGCCATGATACCGTCGAGCGCGTCGATTTCACGCACAAGGTGACCTTTGGCAAGACCGCCGATGGCGGGGTTGCAGGACATCTGGCCGATGGTATCGAGATTGCCGGTGAGGAGGAGGGTGTTGGCACCCATGCGTGCGGACGCTGCCGCAGCTTCGGCACCGGCGTGACCACCCCCGACAATGATGACATCGTAGGACGCGGTGAGAGGCATTTGCATGTTCATAGCCTAGGGATAGGGAAGTTGGGGGGATTCGTCAAGTTCCACGGGGAACTAAGGCTTATTCTCCAAGGGTTTTAATGCGTTTTCGCGACCGTTTGGATTCGTTTCATGTCCGATTTTCGTGGGTCAAAAGTTATGGCGCCGGTAGTAAAACCGGCGCCATGGAGCTAGGGGGAGGGAATGGGAGTCGTCGGGGACGCGAAGATCCGGCAGGCTTCTTCGTAATCTCGTTGACTGTTCCAGTTGATCTCCATCCGCCACAACTGGAAGAAGGAGTAGTTCGTCGCATAGTAGGGCAGGGCCCGTGCGGCCCAAGATTTGTCCAGCGCGGGGCAGCGGGTTTCGAGATCGCTCAATGTAAACGGTGCGGAATAGTAGGAGTCATCCCGAGACCGCCAGTCCCAGCCGGACGTGTTGCCACTTTGGATATAGACATCTCCATAATAGTTGTTGGTGATGCTCGTTTCAGCAGAGGTTGATGGCCGTGGCGGAATGACGGGTGGAGGCGTGATGACAACCTGATTTACCGGCGCAACCGGTGTGTGAACCAAGCTTTCTTCATCAATCCAAAGGGTTTCCGAGGGCAGCACGATGGGAGCTGGACCTTCAGGGATGACAACCCTGCAGGGATAGCCTGGAGGAAGTTCCGATGTGCAGATGGGATGTGCGAGTGCTGCGCAGGGCAGAAAAACGATTGTAGCGGCGATTAAGGCGGTCTTCATGGGACACTCTCCTGTATCCAAAACCCCTTAAAACCTCTTGGAGAGGTTGGGGCGGGGTGAAACGACTAGGTGGGAAGCGTATGCAAATGATGCTGCGTATACTTTTAGTGGTTTTCACTAAGAGATACAAGATGATCTGGTACCATAACGAGCGATACTGATGATGGTTCCTTAGAGAGACCAGCGTGATTCGTAGCGATCGGGGAGGTCATTGGCAATTAGAATGACGTCATGAGGCGCCGAGTGCGTTGCTAACCATTGGCGGGCGGCGGCAAGAGATGGGAATGTGTACAGAGCGGGATGGTTGTCCGCGTTGATGGCGTCTGTGAAGGTGGGAATGCGCTGCGGATTCACAACCAGAATCACATCCGCATGTTGCGCGGCGATATGGCCAAGGCGGGTATGTTCGGTGTCGTGGGCGGCACCGAGCTCCACCATGCCGGGGGTGAGGAGAATGCGGCGGCGGGGCTCAGACGGATTGGCATTGGCAATCAGTGTCAGAGTTTCCAGTGCGGTGGTGAGACCTGCGGGGTTGGCGTTGTAGGAGTCGTCGATTGTTGTGACTGTGCCGTTGTGCTGGATATTCAGCCGGTAGGGCGCTGGTTTGACGGTGGCCATCGCGGAGGCGATGGATTTTGGTGAAAGGCCGAGTTCCTGTGCCATGGCGAAGGCGACAGCCAGATTGCCGGACTGAACCATACCATAAACGGGGGCGGAGAAGGTGGTGGATTGGCCGTGATGGCGGATGGTGAGGGTGAGCCCTGTGGCGGATTGATTCACGTTTTCAAGGTGATAATCATTCTCACGCAGGAGTTCTACGCGTGTGGTGACGAGGCGGTAGGCGGTCGGATTGGCTTCCACGCGGGGTTTCCAGAGGTCGTCCGGAATGCCGTCGGCGTTCAGGATGCAGATTCCGCCGTTTTTGAGGGTGGCTTCGGCGATTTCAAATTTGGTTTTTGCGACTGTTTCCAGTGACTTAAAGCGCTCATAATGGGCCATGCCGACGGCGGTGATGCAGGAGATTTGGGGCGGGGTGAGGCGGCAGAGGCGGGCGATGCTGCCGGGTGCATAGGCGCCCATTTCCGAGATAAAGTATTGATGAGACTGGTTTAATTGTTCCCGAATGATGCGGGCGATGCCGAGGGGCGTGTTGACGCTGCCGGGGGTGGCGAGGGTGGGCGATTGCGACGCAAGTATATGATTAAGAATATATTTTGTGCTGGTTTTGCCGAAGGAGCCGGTGATGCCGATGGTGGTGGGCTTGAGTTGGGCTAATACGGCTTCGGCTTGGCGTAAATACTTTTTATTTTGAATAGCTTGGATAGGTCTCAGGAGTGTATTTGCGAGGGTGAGAAACAGGGGTAGGCTTTGGATCAGGACTATGGTGCCAAGCAAAGCCAGCAGCGGATTTTCATTGCCCACAGAGAGAAAACCTATGGCAAATAGCGGGAAAGCGGATGCACACCACCAGATATGCGAGGCGCGGGTGGTGAGGACGAGGGATTTTTTGCCGGAGGTGGTGGGGTCGGGCTCCTTGCGGATGCGATAGGCGAGCCAGAAGGCGATGATCAGGTAGGTGGCCTGCGGCTGGAGATAGGCGAAAGGCAGGCCGATGAGGAGGCCGAGGGTGGCGTAGCGGTCAAAGGCGCGTTTTTCTGCATACCATTTAAGGAAGCGGGGGTTGTCGTATTCCTCCTGCTGGAAGGCGTGGAGGTAGGTGCGCAGGCGCAAGGTGGTGAAGTAGGCGGTGGTGGCGGTATAGAGAAGGGGGAGCATTTACGCGACCAGCCCCTTGAGGAAGGTACGGATGAGGGGGGCGACAACGTGGCGGCCACCGGCAAGGAGGGAGTAGTGGGTTTGGTGCGGCAGGAGGTGGAGTTGGGCCTGCGGCAGGAGGCTGAGGAACTTCTGGCCGACGGAGGGCGGGGTTTCGGTGTCGGCTTCCCCGTAGATGAGCAAGGTGGGGAGGGGGACTTCGGGACAGAGGTTGGTGACGTTGTCGTTCACCACGGCGAGGAAGGTGGGGCGGAGGTCGGCGGTGACGTGGAGATAGTCCGAGCTGCCGAAGCGGGTGCGCAAGGCGTTGAGGGGGGCTTCCCCCATGAATGGTTTGAGCAGTTTGCCGATGCGGAGCAGCAGGCGAATGGTGCGGCGGCGGCTGGCTTCCTTAGCCGTGAGGGCGCGGGGTACACCGGCGCCGCCGAGGGCGACAAGGCCGATGAGTGTGGGGGTGCGCATATGGGCCATATGAATGGCCACCCGGAAGCCGAGGCTATGACCAATAATGACTGTGGGATAGGCGGGCTGGGTGGCGAGCCACGCGGCGACAAGGCGGGCGTAGTGGGCCGGACTGTAGGCTTCCGGCGGGTTGGGGGCTTCGCCGTGGCCGGGGAGGTCGAGGATCCAGCTTTCGCCTGCGGCCACGAGGCTTTCGGCCAGCGGGCGGATTTCCTCCCGCGATTGGCCCCAGCCGTGAAGCCAGACCAGACGGATGGGCCCGAGTGCTTCGGTGAGAGGTTCGGCGCGGAGTGTGGCGCCGTTGTGTTCGAAGCGGGTGGATTGGGGCAAGTGAGTTTTCAGTGTTGAGTGTTGAGTGTTTGGTGGGATTATTCGTAAAGGAGTGCCTGCGAAATAGCAAAGGTGGTTGGTGAAAAGACCGGATTTAGGTAGGGTGGGTGCAGCAGAGAGGTGACAGATGATGACAGCGCAGCGCAACGACAGACTTAAGGTAGCCGTGATATTCGGGGGGCTTAGCAGTGAGCACGACGTGAGCGTGCTGACGGCGCTGGAGGCGTTGGAAGCGCTGGACCCCGCGAAATATGAGGGTTTCCCCGTGTATGTGGGCCTTGATGGCCAGTGGTGGACCGGTGACGCGTTGCGTGACCGACGGAATTATCTTCCTGACCAGAGTTTAAAACGCCAGCTGACCCGCTTAGCGCTGACGGTGGGTAACAGCCGTGAAGGTGGGCAATGGGTTTTACGGGAAGTGGGGGCGGGGATGTTTAAGAAGCCCAAGACCTTTGCCTTTGACGTGGTGCTGCCCGCGCTGCATGGCACATGGGGTGAAGACGGCACATTGCAAGGGGTGCTGGCGGCGGAGGGCATACCGTTTGCGGGTGGTGGTGTGGGGGCGATGAGCCTGACTATCAACAAGATGTGGACCCTTGGCGCGGCCGCGGCGGCGGGGCTGCCGGTACCGCCGAGCATGCTGGTGGGCCGCCATGAGGACGTGGATGCCAAGATTGCCCAGTGGAAGGGAAGCTACCCCGTATTTGTGAAGCCGAACTTTTTGGGCAGCAGCATTGGCGCGCGGATGGCGCGGGACGAGGACGACTTACGGGCGGCGCTGGCGGAGGTGTTTAGGTTGGACATTGCGGCCGTGGTGCAGCGTTGCGTACCGAATTTGGTGGAATACAACGTAGCGGTACGGCGGACGCCGGAGGGCAAGGTGGTGACCAGTGCGATTGAGCGGCCGATACGCAAGGGCGAGAGTTATTCCTTCACCGAGAAATACCTGAGCCAAGGGGTGGAGAGCAAGTTGAGCGGGGCCAGTGCCGGATTGGTGGGGGCGACGCGGGCGATGAACCCGCCGGAGCTGGATGCCAAGCGCGAGGCCCAAATACGCGGCTGGGCCACGGCGCTGTTTGAGGCGGTGGACCTTGCGGGGACGCCACGGCTGGACTTTTTGTGTGACGGGGCGACGGGGGAGATTTGGTTTAATGAAATCAACCCCCTGCCCGGTAGCTTTGGGTACTTTTTGTGGGAAGGGGCGGCGGAGCCGACCGGTTACACGCAGTTGCTGGATGATATGCTGACCGAGGCCAGAACCGCGATGCGGCGGCGGGCGCGGGTGATTGACCCCGTGGCCAATGGCGGGGCGATTTTCCGGAAGCGCGGCGTTTAAAAGGTTGAGGCAAGGGGGTTGAATTCAGGGGGGAGGGGCCCTACTTTTGACCTATCGCCTCACCTGTTTTTCCTTTTTGGCCCTCAGGTGGGGGATATTACCCGTGCCGGTACGGATTACCGGTTTTGCTTTCGGAGGGTTTTCCCATGAACGCGCATTCTTCTTTCTCTACCGCTGCCGCCGCTACCACCGCCGCCACTGCCCTCCGGATTGTTCCGAAGGGGATGCCGGAGGTGAAAAAGATGCAGGATCGTGATCGCGTTATTGAGGCGATCCCGAACGTGCTGATCTCTGCCTTCGGCGTTTCGACGCTGACGGCAAGGGTCATTGCACCGATGCTTTACGACAGCTTTGCGGCCGCCTACGGCGTTCCCCCAGCGAATGTTGAATTCATTCGCTCGGCATTGAAACTGCCGAAGGGCAGGGAGGCACTCGATGCGATGATCGAGAGATATGGGCTTGTGAAGGTTCCGGAAGTGACCATACTGGACGCGACTCCTCCGGCTGTTGCCGACAACAAGCCGACGTGCAACGAAAAGCTCACGGCCAAGGCCGAAGCCGAGCTGCATGACCGCCTGATGACGGCTTTGAAGAGCGGGAGTATTTCCAAGATCGACAGAGTTGTGAAGGGCATTCACGACTTCTGCAAGGCGGCTGGGCAGACGTATTTCGTCACCCAGTTTTCGAACTGGACCGATGTTTCCAGGCTCATCATGAGCCGGAAGACTGAACTCAACCTCTCGTTCGGTTTCTATTGGACGGAGGGCGGCCCTGGCAATGAGGTTCTGCCTCAGCCTGAGCCGAAAGTCGTGCCTGCGGAGAAGCTCGTCCCGGACGAGGAGCTGAAGCGGCTGACGAAGCTGCTGCGGCAAGCCGTGCGCAAGGATACCATCGAGGATCTCGATGTGGCCCTGACTGAAATCGCGACGGTGTGCAGGAGCTTCGGCGTGCGGAGCTTCAAGACACCGTACCGCGAGATCAAGGGGCGCTCCGTCTTCGGGACCATCGCATGGCGGTGCTCCGAGATGAAGCTCGGCTTCTGGTTCGAATCCGACCCGGATGGGCTGTATGGCGAGGAGGCTTTGTCTTCCAAGCCTGTGACGGAGGCGCCGAAGAAGGCGAAGCCGAGCCGGGCTGAGATTGAGGCCCGCAAGGCTGCCAACCGCGCTGAGCGGCTGAAGCTTCAGCCGGCCAAGGGTGGGACCGGTACGAAGGGGAAGTGATTTTTCCCTTCGGCCAGACCCCTGAGAACGACAACGGGCCCCTGAGGGGGCCCGTTTTTTT
>JAIXZU010000030.1 GCA_027489415.1 Alphaproteobacteria bacterium | reverse complement strand
CTTGGAAGGGCAGTTCAAGGAATTTGCGCCTGACATTGCCAAAAAAGAAGTGACCCGCATTGCGCCGATGACCGTGGATGAAGCGGTGATGCAGATGGATTTGCTGCATAAGCCTGCGTTTTTATTCATGAATGTGGATACGCAGGAGCTTAATATGGTGTACCGCGAAGGCGAAAATTCCATACGCTGGGTGGCGCCTAAACTTGCAGCTTAGGCGCTGGCTGGGCGCGGACTAAAACGCTGCCCCAGCACTTTTCGGCTTGGCTTATGTACGCTTTTGTTAGTACACGGCGCCAAGCCGAAAAGCACTGGGATCAGCGTTTTAGCCTCGCGCTGGCGGTGCTTCTGGAGACGTCGCTGCGCGACGGACTTTTTTTGTTTTTTTGGGTTGGGCGCGGTGGAAATATCACTTGATGCATACGGATTGTGGGATTGGTGCTGGGTTAGGCTTGTGTTTTGGCGGATTTTGGGGAGAATAGGGGCATGACAGCAGGTAAATTTGAGCCGATTGTGGCCGTGGGCGTGATGAGTGGCACCAGCCTTGATGGTATTGATATTGTGCGGGTTGTGACTGACGGTGAGGATGTGTGCCGTGTGGAAGGCCATTATTACCGCGAGTATAGTGCGCATTTGCGTAGTGCGCTGGCGGTGCTGGTGCGCGGTGACATGGCGTTGAATGATGTTCTGCGCATTGAGCGTGAGCTGAGTGAAGCCTATGCGGAAGCCTTGGTGGCCAGCAAGTTGCTGGGTGGCGCGGCGGTGGTTGGGTGCCATGGCCAGACAATACGGCACCTTCCCGAAGAAGGGCTGACGTGGCAGTTGGGGGATATGAACTTTGTGGCGGAGAAAATTGGTGTGCCGGTTGTAGGCGATTACCGGCGCCGCGACATGGCCGCGGGCGTGGAGGGGGCACCGCTGGCGCCGTTGTTCCATGCCATGATGTTGCGTGCCGCAGGTGTGAAGGCGGGCGCGGTGCTGAACATTGGTGGTGTGGCCAACGTCACCGTTATGGCCGCTGACGGAACCATACGGGCCAGTGATTGCGGGCCGGGTATGGGGTTGTTGAATAGTTGGATCAAACAGCAAACCGGTGAGGAATTTGACCGCGATGGCGAGTTGAGCTTGAGCGGGCAGGCGGATGAGGGTGTGGTGAGTGAGTTTCTGGCCGAAGGGGCTTTCTGGAAGCGGCCCTTACCGCGTAGTGCGGACAGATATGATTTTGAGGGCGTTTTGCCGCGGCTTTCCGGCATGAATGTGGAGAACGGCGCGGCAACCCTTGCCCTGTTAACCGCGGAAGGTATTGCGCTGACCCTGCGTGCACTTGAGGGGCAGGGACCGGTTTATGCGGCTGGCGGTGGGGTGCGTAACCTTGCCATTCTGAAGGGATTGCAGAGCCATAGCTTGGATGTGAAGCCCGTGAAAGAGCTTGGCATGAGTGAAGATGCCGTGGAAGCCGGTTGCTGGGCGTGGCTGGCGGTGCGCCGCCTGCGCGGGCTAACCACCAGCCTGCCCACCACCACGCGGTGCAGCCACCCGACCGTTGGCGGCGTTGTAACGGCATGAACCCTGTGAATGCCATCTTGCTGGGGGTGCTGGCGGCGCTGGCATTGCAGCGTAAGAACTCCGGCGAAGGGGCTGTGACCAGCCGCACGGCGTGGCAGTTGGTGGCGGCTGTGGTGGGCGCGATGTTCCCCTACACCGAGGCATTTTTGGTGTTTGTGGGGCCCGGTGCCATGGCGCAGGGCATGGGTGGGTTGACGTGGAGCTTGGTGCTGATGCCCGTTTATGCCGTGGGCCTTGCGGGGTTGCTGGGGGTGATGGCGCAAAAACCGTGGGATGAGATGCTGCCGCCGGTGTGCGGTGGGCTTGCGGCGGCGTGGTTTCTGGCCATTTTGACGGAGCCTGGGATTTTCCCGCTGGCGTTGCTTTTCGATTGGCGTGTGGGCCTTGCGGTACTGAACCGGTTTGATGTGGTTCTAATGGTACTGTGTATGGTGGGGATTGGCATGTGCCGTGCGTTCAAGATTTATGACCGTGACCTTGCGCGGCTGACCTTGCTGTGTGTGATGGGGTATGTGGGGTTGGTGGCATTTTGGGGCTGGCAGGCGCGGGAATTCGGGCACCGGTATGCCCAGTTGCTGGAGGTTAACCATGCCCGCGTGGAGGTTGAGCCGCAGGCGCTTTCGCCTCTGAACTGGCGCGTGATGGTGGTGGAAGCGAACGGGCGGATTCATTCCAGCATGATTACCCTTGGGCGGGGTGGGGCTGGTACGCGCGGCGAAGTGAGTGACGACCCCTACCGGACCCGCAGTGAGGCTGTGTGGCGCATTGAGCGCCGCTACGGGGGCATGGACGTGAGTGAAGACATGCAGCGCCGCGTGCGGCTGGCGTGGTACGGCTGGCAGAACACCGCCTTCGCCTGGTTGGGCCGCTACGCCATTTTTGACCGCATGTATGCGCCGCAGGAAGTGGGAATGGCGGCGTATAAGGCTTCCGGTACAGATGTTCAATGTGTAGGATTTAGGGATTTTAGAGCAGTGACGCCAGATGAGATTGCCAAAGGTACCTATGTGATTTGCCCGTGGCGGGATGAGCGCGTGCGCGTGTTCCGCCCCCGTGGTGAAATGGATGCCAAGGGCCAGTGGCCGGGCATGATGGAGCTGGTTGCGTTTTCGGAGTTACGCACATGAGTAGCCGCACCGGCAGCAGGCTGTGGGCCGCGATTGTGATGGGGTTTTGGATTGGATTGTTCGTGTGGGGGGCATGGTGGTTATTACAGCGCGGCTGGTGGATGATGGGCCATGACTGGGTGCTGACCGGCCTTGCCGTGGTGCTGATTGGTGGCCTGATGCTGGGGGTTTGCGCCCGTGGTGTGACGCTGGTGCTCAGCCTACTGGCAGGGCGCACGACGCCACGGCTGGCGCGGCGGGATTTCCGGAACAGCCTTGCGGATTTCCTGATGTTTATGAAGACCGGGTTGTGGAAGGAATAGAGTTTAGAGGTTAGAAGTTAGAGGTTAGATGGTGGGAGTTTGGGCAGAGGTGGTGTGATTGGGGAGGGTTTGAAGTATCCTTGAAAATAAGAAAAAGAGGTTTCAGCTTATGAATGAGATTGTGCACACGGCTGACAAGCCCAAGCTGGATGAGCCGGTGATTATTGCGGGAAGTGCCAGCCGTAAGTTGGCCGAAGAGATTGCGTGGAGCCTTGGCGGGTACGTTCACCCCGTTAAAATTGAGACGTTTGTGGATGGTGAGATTGGGGTTGAACTGGAAGCCAGCGTGCGCAAGCGCCCCGTGTTTATTGTGCAGACGATGGCGGCGCCGATCCATTCCCACCTGATGGAGCTTTTGCTGCTGGTGGATGCCTGCCGGCGGGCAAGTGCCGGTGAGATTACCGTTGTGGTGCCGTACCTTGCCTACAGCCGGCAAGACCGTAAGGCGCGGCCGCGAAGCCCGATTTCCGCCAAGTTACTGGCGCGGATGCTGGAGACGGCGGGCATTGGGCGGATTATTACCTTTGACCTGCACAGTGGGCAGGTACAGGGCTTTTACGAGGTTCCGTGCGATAACCTGCCCGGTGCGCTGGTGCTGGCGAAGGAGGTTCAAAAAGCCCTACTGGGAGATGATATTTGCATTGTGGCTACGGATTTAAGTGGGTTGAACCGCGCGCGCAAATTTGCAGGCCTGCTGGATGCTGACGGCGACAACCAGCCCGATGATTACCCGTTGGCAGCCGTGGATAAACGCAAGGCGAAGGCTGGGGAGGGGGCGGATGCGGTGATTGGTGATGTTCGCGGGCGGCATTGTATTATCGTGGATGATATGATTGGGACGGCGAAGAGCCTTTCCTTGGCGGCCACGGCGTTAAGGGCTGCTGGTGCTAGTGCGGTGAGTGCGGTTGTGACCCATGGCATTTTTGTGGGCGATGCGGTACGGCATGTGGCGGGGGCGGGGTTCCAGAACCTGTGGCTGACTGATACGTTGCCGCTCAATGAGGATATTAGGGGGTTGCGCGGGGTGCATTGTATTAGTGTGGCGCCGCTTTTGGGGGTGGCGATACGGCGGATTGTCGAGGGTGACAGCCTTGAAGAAATTTATGGCTAAAAAGAGGGGCTCCGGCCCTTTTTTTGTGCCTGTTTCTGCTTGCTTTTGCGGGGAATTTGGGTATGGTGCGGGCAAGTCAAAGCCATCCTCGTCAATTATTAGCCATCCTGACGGGCTAAAAACGCGCCTGGTTGAGTTCGTAAAAATGTCAAATAGTCTCGCTATTAGCCACTTTTACGAACTCAACCAAACACCTTTTTATCTCCGCCAGGATGGCTAATAATTGACGAGAATAGCTTTAGAGATTCAAAGACAAGGGGACTGAGTACATGACCACGATTACTCCACAAATGGTAAAAGACCTGCGTGACCGTAGCGGCGCCGGTATGGGCGACGTGAAAAAGGCGCTTGAAGCCAACGACGGCAACATTGAAGCCGCCATGGACTGGCTGCGCGAAAAGGGCATTTCCAAAGCTGCCAAGAAGAGCGGCCGCGCTGCTGCTGAAGGCATTGTTTGGGCGGTTTCCAACGGTAAGACCGGGATTATGATCGAAGTGAACTCCGAGACCGACTTTGCGGCCCGTAACGAACAGTTCTCCGGCTTTGTGAAGAAGGCCGCTGAACTGGCACTGGAAGCCGGTGCAGGCACCGTAGACGCCGTTAAGGCCCTTGCTTACGGCAACGGCAAGACCATTGGTGAGCAACTGACCGACATGATTGCCACCGTTGGTGAAAACATGGAACTGCGCCGCGCCGCCAAGCTGGAAAGTGCTGACGGTAACGTTGGGGCTTACATCCACATGGGTGGTAAGATTGGTGCGCTGGTTGCTGTTTCCGGCGGTGATGTTGGTGAAGTGGCCCGTCAGGTTGCGATGCACGTTGCTGCTTCCAACCCCGCTGCCCTTGACCGTGACAGCGTTGACCAAGACATGCTGGCCCGTGAGCGCGGCATTTACGAAGCCCAAGCTGCCGAGAGCGGTAAGCCTGCTGCCGTGGTTGAAAAGATTGTGGAAGGCCGCGTGAGCAAGTTCCTTGAGGAAATCTGCCTCGTTGACCAGCCCTTCGTGATGGACCCAGACCGCAAGGTTGGTAAAGTTGTGGCTGATGCCAAGGCTGGTGCCAAGGTTTCCGGTTTCGTGCGCTTTGGCCTTGGTGAAGGTGTGGAGAAGGAAGAATCCAACTTCGCGGAAGAAGTTATGAAGCAAATCGCTGGCGCTGCTTAAGCGTTGGATGTGGAAAAGCCCCGGTTTTGGCCGGGGCTTTTTTGATTGTTGGGTGGCGTGGTTACCTATGTTAAAACCTTACTGATAATGGAGTTGGCTTATGAAAATTGAAGGAAAAATGCCGGAGATTGCCGCTGAGCAATTTTTTGCTGTGGATGTGCGGGTAGGGCAGATTGTGGAGGTGCGGGATTTTCCGGAGGCGAGGAAGCCGGCGTTTCAGATTTGGGTGGATTTTGGCGGTGAGTATGGTGTGCGGAAGACCAGTGCGCAGGTGACCGTGCATTATACGAAGGAGAGCCTTGTGGGGCGGAAGGTGATGGGGTGGGTGAATGCCCCCACACGGCAGATTGGGCCGTTTATGAGCGAGTTTTTATTGCTTGGGGTGGCGGATGGGGATGGCGCGATTTGCTTGCTTCAGGTAGACCGTGATGTAGCAATAGGTGTAAGAATGTGTTGATGGATTTTAAAGAACTGACAAAAATTGCCGGCAAACTTGAAGATGTGTTTGCGGTGTGGGGGTTTGGCGGCGGCTGGGCGATTGACGGCACTGTTGGCACCGTGACGCGTCCGCATGATGACGTGGACATTTGCATTTTGCGGGAAGACCTTGAGGAATGGCGCGAGGTTTGGCCGGATGCCAACTGGTTCAAGATGGTAGATGGGCGCGAAGTGCCGATGAAAGAGGGAGAAGTGCCCGCTGAGACCGTGCATAAGTTGCATGTGCGGGATGGTGCGGATTTTTATGAGCTGGTGCTGTTGGAAACCAAGGGCGAAGACTGGATTTACCGTGATGATGCCCGTGTAAAAATGCCGATTGAAGAGGTGTTTGTGGCCGGGCCGGAGCGCTTGCCGTTTTTGAACCCTGCGGTGGCTTTACTGCAGAAAAGCAAAAATATTCGTGACAAAGATGTGAAGGATTTTAAGGCGGTGCTGCCGTTTTTGTCCGCTTTTGAGAGCGAATGGCTGATGCTGGCCTTGAAAGTGGTATATGGTGAGCACATATGGATGACAGCCCTTAAGGAGACAAAGCATGGATTATAAGCGTATTTTACTGAAGGTTAGCGGTGAACGGCTGGCCGGTGACCAACACGAAAAAGTGCTGGATGTGCATGCGATTGAGGAAATTGCCCATGAAATTAAGACCCTAAAGGATAAGGGGATTGAGATTGGTGTTGTTATTGGCGGTGGCAATATGATCCGCGGTAAGGAAACCGCCGCAACAGGGATTGTGGCGGCACAGGCGCACCAGATGGGCATGTTGGCCACCGTAATTAATGCACTGGCGTTGCAGAGCATGCTGGAGAAGGAAGATATTCAGACCCGCGTGATGAGTGCGATACGAATTGATACGGTTGCTGAGCCGTACATTCGGCGCCGTGCGATGCGGCACATGGAAAAGGGGCGCGTGGTGATTTTTGCCGCTGGAACCGGAAACCCGTTCTTCACCACCGACACCGCAGGGGCGTTGCGCGCGATTGAGATTGGTGCCGAAGTTTATATTAAGGCCACCAACGTGGACGGCATTTACACGGCTGACCCGAAAAAGAACCCTGATGCCAAGCATTTGCCGGATATTTCCTACAAGGACGTGCTGGTTGATGACCTGAAGGTGATGGATGGAGCGGCGATTGCGCTTTGCCGTGAGAACCGTCTTCCTTTAATGGTTTGCAAAGTTGGTGATGTGGTTGCGGCTTTGGCGGGGACAGCGCGCCATACGATTGTCCACGAATAGACTTTGATCGCGCTGGCGGATACCTGAGAGACGGTGCTGTGCACCGCGTGAAAGAAGCCCGCTTGCGCGGGCTTCTTCGGTTTTGGGGGTATCAGGTTACGCGAGGGTGAGCTCGTTTTCCTTGACGAGGAGGTCGATCGCGAAGGCCATGAGGGCCAGCACGGGCTCGGGAGCCTGGACGGGCATGGCTTCGGTGAGTTCGAGGGCCATGTAGCACTCCTTTTCGATGCGGCTTGGTGTGAAGGTCTTCGGCTTGTCGTGCCGCATGTCGTACATGTTGCAGATTCTGTCGCAGAGCTTCAGGACGGCGTCCAGTAGCGGCATGGTGGCGATTTTTCGCTTCTGGTAGGTGTGCTTCTCCTCCCCTTTTTCCGGCTTGTTGGTGAGGTTGTCCACGATGGCGACGACTTCCGGCGGTTGCTGGAAGGCGAGTTGCTGGCGAATCCAGCTTTCTACGACGTTCAGCTGCTTGGGGACATCCTCGATGTCATCGTGGCTGATGGCGGCGAGCTGGTGGGACAGCGGCAGCTTGAGCAGCCAGGCGAGGTAGAGGACCATCAGCGGATGATGGAAGTAGGGACGCCCACGGATGCCTTTACGGATGCGGCCGGTGTGGCCGCAGAACATGAGCATGAGAGGGCCGATGAAGACGTCCGGCAGGTGTGCATTGGTGCCGTGGGTGAGCTTGTAAAGGTGGTCCACGAGTGTCCAGAAGTGCTGGTAGTTGGCGCGTTCCTCCCAGTCGCGACCGGAGATGTACTTGAAGCCTTCGAGGACTTTGTCCCAGAGGGCTTCGTGGTGGGGGGTATCGAGGAGGGCGTTCATTTCATGCGCGCGCATGGTGTCTTCTCCTTTCGAGAAACGACTATGTAAGCCAGAATTGGCTTTGAGGGTTATATAGGGGTGGTTTTCAGGAATTACAAGGCTTTGGATGGAATAGTAAAGCCCGCTGATGCGGGCTTTTTTCATTTGGGATTAGCGTTCCAGGGAGCCAGTGCCGCGGGCGGTGGCGGTGATTTGCCATGATTGGGATTCGTCGGAGTCCGGGAAGTCCGCATTCGGTTTCGTGGTGTGGAAGGTGCTGCCGGAGAGGGTTGATTGGGAGGTGGCGGAGTCTTCGTCTGCCCCCGTGAGTGGGAAATCGGTGTCGGCGTCGGGTTCTAATTCCGTATGGCTGAGAGAGGCTTCGGGTGTGGTGTGGGCTTCGGTGGTGTCGTCCGCGGACAGGCTATTTTGATTCGCGGTTTGGAGGAGGACGGAGTCGTCCAGCGGGTTGGTGGCGGGCGGCAGGACTGCGGTGTCTATCGGTTTCACCATGGCGGCGGGCATGTGAGAATGAGTGGTACGGCCTTGAGGCATGATTTGGATTCCTTCCCTTGTTGGCATTGTGGAAGGGTAATGGGTGGGGGAGGGGATGGTTCCGGAAATTCATGGGGGCTTGTGGATAAGTTGAAGGAAGTGTATGCGTTAATTACGACTTACCGCTTGCCACAGGAGACAGCGATGTTTGATGCAAGTTTGACGTTTAAGACCGGAAGTGAACCGGTGAATGTGATTATGTGCTTCCGGAATGAGAACTTCTTTCTTTCCAATATGTACCCGGCTGATATCCGGTATGAAGACGGCGTTTATCCGGCAACGGAGAACGCTTACTTTGCGTGGATGAGCTATGAGGAAGACATCAAGGTGCGTTTGCAGGATATGACGCCGCAACAGGCCAAGGCCTTTGCGCAGACTGATGAGTTCAAGGCGCAGCGTATCTTCAAGTTTCAGGACGACCTTGTGAAAGGCATGG
>JAIXZU010000077.1 GCA_027489415.1 Alphaproteobacteria bacterium | reverse complement strand
TTGAGCGGCGGTTCCAGACCGCGACGATTGCCCCTGGGGCAGCAGCCCCGTTTGTGGCGTTGCGTGAGATGCCGGGGCGCCACTTGGAATTGCTATTAAAGGTGCTGGCGATTGGCACCGTGACCGCTGCCGGTATTGCGATGATTGACGCGATGGCGCACAGCCCGCGACTCAGTGCGGCGATTCATGGTGAGGACATGGCGCTGACGCCGTACCGGTTGAACTTCATGAGCAGTGTGCTGGCGGTAACCGTGCCGTTTGTGTGGGCGCGCCTGATGATGAAAAGCCGCGAAGGCGAGCCGTTTGCGATGCGCATTGCGCTGCCGGCGGCGACGTTCCTGTTCATGGCCGGACTGATTTGCGGAGGCCGTGCCGGATGGGTAGGGCTGATGGTGGGCACCGTGCTGTTCCTGTTCATGGCCGGCCGTTACCACAGCCTTGTGATTCATAAGAAGCATTACTTGTTGGGGATTGGGGCGATTGTGGGGAGTATGGCGCTGTATGCTTATGCGTTCGGGGTGCAGTTTATGATCCAGCGCGCCAGCATTGTGGGTGAGGCGGATGTGGGCCGTGGCATGCTAAGTGGCCGTGGCGAAGTATGGGCGCAGGCGCTGAGCCATGTGTGGGAAAAGCCGCTGTTCGGGATTGGCGTGATGAACTACCGCAACCTGCCTGATGCGATTGATTTACACCCGCATAACTGGTTCATTCAGTTATTGCTGGAAGGTGGCGTGGTGAGCCTTGCCGTCTTCATGGTGTTGATGGGTGGTGTGTTGTGGCGTTTCAATGCCTTCGCCAAGGGGAACCTGTACGGTGTGGCCGCTTTTGCGAGTTTGAGTGCCTACCTGACTGCGGGGCTTGCGAATACGAGCATTTTCAACGGCTGGTGGTTGACCTTCCTTGTGATGATTTGTGTGCTGGGCTGGCGTGCCGGTTGGGGCGGAGACGACCTGAAAAAACGCCGCCGCACGCCGCGCGTGGTGAAGCCGGGAGCCGGTGTGTAGTTTATGCCTGAGGGGGGAAAGGTGCGCGTGCTCCACATGATAGGGGCTGGGAAGCCCGGTGGGGCCGAGATGTTTGCGTACCGGTTGCTGGTTGCCCTGAACGCCCGCGCGGATGTGCAGCTGATGGTGGCAGCGCGCCACGGCTGGCTGGAGCGGATGCTGAAAGAGTCTGGTGTGGATGTGCGCACGGTGCCTTATGGCGGGATGTTTGATTTCCGAAGCCGCTGGATGCTGAAACGGCTGGCGCGGGAGTTCAAGCCACAGGTGATTCAGAGCTGGATGAACCGTGCGACGCGGTTTATGCCGCAGGGGCCGTGGGCGACGGTGGCGCGGTTAGGTGGTTTCTATGATTTAAAATATTACCGTGGCCGCGTGCGCGAGCTGATTGGGAACACCCCGATGATTGTGGATTACTGCGTGCGGCACGGGTGGCCACGCGAGCGGACGGCGATGATTAGCAATTTTATTCCGGAGCCAAAGGCCGACTGGCGCGATGTGCGGCCGGAGATGCGTAAGAAGCTGAAGATTGCGGATTCTATGACCGTGCTGATGATGGCGGGGCGGTTGCATGAGGTGAAAGGGATTGATGTGGCATTACGTGTACTGGCCAAGCTGCCTAAGAGTTTTGTGCTGTTACTGGTGGGTGAGGGGCCAAAGCGGAGTGAGCTGGAAGCCTTGGCCCGTGAGCTGGGAGTGGCTGACCGCGTGCGCTGGGCCGGATGGCAGGATAGTGTGACGCCCTACGCTGCGGCGGCTGACCTGTGGCTGGCGCCGAGCCTGCATGAGCCGCTGGGCAACACCGCCCTGGATGCGTGGGTGCATGAGGTTCCGTTAATTGCCAGCCGGACTGGCGGGCTGGAAATGTTGGTGGAAGATAAAGTGACGGGGATGCGGGTGGAAGTTGGAGATTCTGAGGGGTTGTGTGATGTCATACAAATCCTCACTGAAGATAAGAATTTGCAGCGGAAAATCGTGCGTGGAGCCCGCGAAACGCTTGTACGTGATTATTCTGAAGATGGCATTGTGGATAAATATGTGTCATATTACAGGCACCTTATTAAACAAGAGTTGAGCTAATGACCGCACAAGAGACATTTGAGCAGAGCATGATTTTGCTGGAGAAGCTTGTGGCACGCATGGAGCAAGGTGATATGCCGCTCGATGAAGCCCTAAAAGCTTTTGACGAAGGCATGCAGCTGGTGGCGAAATGCAAAGCCCAGCTTGAACAGGCCGAGATTAAGGTTGAACAGGTGATGAACGCACGCGGTGACACCGCGCCTGTGGACGCCGCGTAATTCGTTTTTATAGTTGTGATATTCGATGCGGGTGCATCGACAGGCCCGAGGGGCCATGGCATATTTGCGGCATGACACATTTGGATAACCGCCTCGCCCTTGATTCCCATGAAAACCAGCGTTTGCAAGCTGCCCTGAAAGAGATTTCCGGACAGGTTGAAGTATGCCTTGACCAATGGTTGCCCACCATGCAGGGCCTGCCCGGTGACCGTGTGCTGGAATGCATGCGTTACAGCACCTTTGCCGGTGGCAAGAGGTTGCGGCCTGCGCTGGTGGTCGCTGCGGCGAAGTTGGCCGGTTACACCGGTGCCGGTGCGGGCTGGGTGGGTAGTGCGATGGAGATGATCCATACCTACAGCCTGATTCAGGATGACTTGCCGAGCCTTGATAATGACGACCTGCGGCGCGGGCGGCCGACGGCCCACAAGCAGTTTGACGAGCCGACGGCGATATTGGCCAGTGACGGCCTTCAGACCGGTGCGTTTGAGTTGCTGGCTGATGCCCGTTGCCATGATGATGCGGCGGTGCGGCTGGAGATTATCAAGTTGTTTGCCCAGAGCAGCGGAGCGCGTGGCATGGTGGCCGGACAGATGGTGGACATGCAGTGGGAATGGGAGCAGCCCGCCAACCTTGGTGTGGACGACCTTGCGCGCATGAATTACCTGAAGACGGGGATGAACATTACGGCCTGTTGCGAGGCTGGCGTGGTGCTAGGCAATGCGGATACCAAACTGCGTTTGGCGATGGTGACCTTTGGAGACGCGCTGGGACGGGCCTACCAAGTGTTTGATGATGTTCTGGACGTGACCGGCACCGCGGAAGAGCTTGGGAAAACGCCGGGTAAGGATGCCAAAGCCGGTAAGACCACCTTTGTGAGTTTGCTGGGGCTGGAAGGCGCCCATGAGCGGGCGCTTCAGGAAGCTGAGCGGGCGCTGAAAGTGCTTGAGAGTTTTGGTGAGGAAGCTGATTTACTGCGGCTGATTGCGCGGTATTGTGTTTCCAGAGGGAAGTAGGAATTTACCGGTTCTTCTTTAATAAAAAAAGGATTTGAGGATGGCGCAGGCGATGAAACAGGATTTGGGCAGCCGGTTGCAGGCGGGGATTCGTGTGCAGCCGGAGGTGGATTTGCAGGCCATACCTGATATTGCCAAGGCGCGTGTGATGATTTTGAGCGACGGGCGCACCGGCGGCGAAAACCGCAGCATTGGTGTGGTGGAGATGCTGGGGATTAAAGACCCCGAAGTGGTGACGCTGCGGCCCAAGTATTCCAATAAGCTATTGCGTATGTTGCCTGTGAGCATGTTGTATGACGAGTTTGTACAGTTGCAGCGCGACGTGCGCGACATGGACGTGCTGGTGGGGGCCGGTTACCAGATTAGCCGCGTGCTAAAAGCCCTGAAACAGCACAACCCGCGATTGTTTACGGTGGCGCTGATGCGGCCTGCGGGTAAGCCTTCCGATTACAATGTGGTGGCAGTGGAACAGCATGACAGTTACAAGCAGGCTGATAACGTGGTGGTGACGCTGGGGGCGCCCAACCGCATCACGCGTGACAAGCTGGCGCAGGAAGGTGACCGCTGGGCGCGCAGGTTGGCCCATGTGCGCGGTTATAAGATTGCGATGCTGATTGGTGGCGCGAGCAAGCACGGTAAATTCGATGAAGCTGCTGCCAAAGAGATGGTGGACGCGATTGTGAAGCCGCTGAAAGGGAATGAGGCTGGTGTGTTGGTGACAACCAGCCGCCGTACCGGAGCCAATGTGACCGCCGTTGTGGAAAAGACGTTGAAAGACAGTGGTGTGCCGTACTTCCTGTGGACGCCGGATGACATTACCGCCCGTGATAACCCGTATTTAGCTTACCTTGCTTTGGCTGATGCCGTGGTGGTGACCGCCGACAGTGTGAGCATGGTGAGTGAGGCGGCCAGTGCCGGAAAGCCGGTTTATCTGTGGGGTGAAGAAAAGGCCGTGCCGAAGAAATTCGCGAGATATTATGACGCGCTGGGCAAGCAGGGGCGGGCGCGGTGGTGGAATGGGCAGTTGACGCTGAGGGCTCCGGCGGCGGGGCTCATGGATACCATGATGGTTTCGGGGTTCGTAAGGGCCCGTTGGGCCAAGCGGGGCAGGGGCTAAAACGGTCATCTGAAATTTTTGGGCGCAGCTTATGTACGCTCGTACACTGCGCTACGCCCAAAACTTCCAGAGTGACCGTTTATAGCCGCCTGCGTGCAAACCAGTGATTCCGCCTTTGGCGGTTGGCACTTTTTTGGTTATGGCCTGCGGCCATACGGTGCGCCAAATGGAATGCTGCGCATGGAGTGGTTTTGGGGTGTTTGGGCACGGTTTTTGCATTGTTAGCGGTAGATATTAACTTTGTGGCCTGTGGGGCCTTCAGGAGGTTGTGATGATTGGTGAGATTGGTTTAGCGGCGGGGATGCTGGGGAAAATCTGGGATATGGCCCAGAGTGGGAAGACGGATAAGACCGATGAGGTTTCCGGCAGCGAGGAATTCGGGGCGCTGATGGCGCAGGCGGGTATTGAAATACGCAGTTTGCCGGTGGCAGAGGCCAGTGAGGCCGAGGGCGGCCTTACGGCGGTGAGTGGCGACAAGACAGATGCGGCGGCGAGTGCGGCGTTTGATTACCTGAAAGAGATGACCGCTGGCGGGTTGGAAGGCGCGATGCGCACCGCGATGAAGAAGTTGCGTGAGAAAATCATGGGTGAGATGGGGGTTAGCGAAGAGCGGCTTGCGGCGATGGAGCCTGCGCAGCGGGCTGCGGTGGAGGCTAAGATTGGTGAGGAAGTGCAGAAGCGGATTCAGGAAGCGATGGGGGCTGATGGGATTGTGACGGCGGAGGAGCAGGCTGTTGGGGCGAAGCTTTTGGAAATGGCCAAGGCTTATAGGAGTGACGTGCGGGTTGTGTAGGCGGGGGCTGTGATTTACAGGAAGTGCCTTGGATAAGTAGGGGTTGCGCCGGCACGGTGATATTCACCAAAAATGGGATTTTTGGGAATATCATCCGGCTGGCGCGACGGCTTCGAGTTGAGTGCCGTTCAATTCGAAGTTAAGCCAACCCCTTAGCAATTCCAAAAAGGCCCCTTGCGAGGCCTTTGGTTTATTTGGCTCTTACATTCCGGCGGGGGTTGGGCCGAGGATGTGGGCGCCGGTGTCCACGTTCAGGACTTCGCCCGTGGTGCCGCTGCCTAAGGATGAGAGCAGGTAGAGGGCGGCACCGGCGACGTCCTCTTTCGTGGTGAGGCGGCGCATGGGGGCCGTGGCTTCGTGGTGCTTCAGCATATTGGTGAAGTCCGAGATTCCGCGGGCGGCGAGAGTGTTGATGGGGCCTGCCGAGATGGCGTTGACGCGGATGCCCTGTGGACCGAATTCCGCGGCAAGATAGCGCACGGCGGCCTCCAACGCGGCTTTGGCGACGCCCATGACGTTGTAGTTGGGGACCACCTTGATGCTGCCTTCATAGGTGAGTGTGAGGATGGAGGCGGATTGGGTGAGGCGTGGCTTGAGGTACTTCATGACCGCGAGGAGCGAGTAGCAGGAGACGTCCATCGCTAAATTGAAGCCTTCACGCGAGGTTTGGGAGATGCCGCCCTTGAGTTCGTCCTTGTTCGCGAAGGCGATGGCGTGGACGATGAAGTCCAGCTGGTGGCCGTCGGCTTCCAGAACGCTGTTCAGGGTGATGAGTTGGCTATCGGCTTGGACATCGCATGGGTAAACCGGAATCGGGGTGCCGCCGTCCGCCAGTTTTTCGGCGAGGGCGCGGACGCGTTTTTCGACCGAGGCGTTCGGGTACGTGAAGATGAGTTTGGCACCGGCTTTATGGGCGGCTTCGGCGATGCCCCATGCGATGGACCAGTCGTTCGCGATGCCCATGATGAGGCCGGTTTTTGTGCTTAGAAGTTGCGGAGATGTGTTCATGCGGGCACTATAGCGCCAGAACGCTAAAAAAGAAAGTGAGCGGCACAATGGGCTTGTTTGGTGGCAAGGGACTCCGGAAATTTGAGAGTTTGAGCGAGCGCGAGGTTTTGGCGCTGGCGATTGGTGCGGAAGAGGAAGATGGCCGGATTTATAGGGACATTGCCGAGCGGTTGCGGGGCGATTTTGCGGCCACGGCCGAGATTTTTGAGGAAATGGCGCGGGAAGAGGATGATCACCGCAAGACGTTGCTGGAAGTGTACCGGAGCAAGTTTGGCGAGCATATTCCGCTGGTGCGGCGGGCTGATGTGCAGGGGTTTATGGTGCAGGAGGCGATTTGGCTGGCCCAGCCCCTGAATGTGGAGCGCCTGTGGGAGCTGGCGGCGCGGATGGAAGGGCAGGCGGCGCGGTTTTACATGCTGGCGGCAGCGCAGAGCCAAGATGTGAGTGTGCGGAAGTTGCTGGGTGACCTTGCGGCCGAAGAAATGAAGCATGAGCACAAAGCCGCGCATTTGCAGGACAGTACGTTGACCGAAGATGTGAAGGAGTTGGAAAAGGCGGCGTCCCACAAGCAATTCGTGCTTCAGGTGGTGCAGCCAGGGTTGGCGGGGCTGATGGACGGGAGTGTTTCCACCTTAGCGCCGTTGTTTGCGGCGGCGTTTGCGACCCAAAACCCCCATGAGACCTTTGTGGTGGGGATGGCGGCGGCGGTAGGGGCTGGGATTAGCATGGGGTTGACCGAGGCCTTTAGTGACGACGGCAAAATTAGCGGCCGTGGCAGCCCGTGGGTGCGCGGCGGTGTGTGCGGCGTGATGACCACGGTGGGTGGTGTTGGGCATGCGTTGCCGTATTTGTTGGGAGATTTCTGGCTGGCGACGATGCTGGCGATTGCCGTGGTGATTGTGGAGTTGGTGGTGATTGCGTGGATTAAGTGGAAGTACATGGCCACGAGTTTCTGGGTGGCGATGGTGCAGATTTTCGTGGGTGGGTTGTTGGTGTTGGGGGCTGGGGTGTTGCTGGGTGGTTCCTAGTGCGGGGCTGCGAGGTGGGCACGGGCTAAAACCCTCCTTCGGCACTTTTTGTCGGGCCTGAAATACTCCTAATGTATTAGGCGGACCGCCAAAAAGCACCGAGATGAGCGTTTATAGCCGCGTGCTGGTGGTATGGTTAGCATTTTTGCGGGTTTGACTTTTGGGGGTGGTGGGGTATACAGGAGGGGACTGAGTTATCTGGTTCCCTTTTTTCGTGCTGAGGAGGTACGTGATGACAGTGATGATGATTGATTTGCATGCTGATGATGTGGTGAATACCCTGATGAGGCATGTGGGGTATGTGGAAACCTTGGTACCCGCGAATGAAGGCAAGCTGAACCAGTTGATTTCGCGTGTTCCTGATGAAATTCCGATTCTGGTACAGGGTAACCTCACGCCTGAGGGGGCGGTTGATTTGAAACAACATCAATTCAAGCAGTCCTTAGGGAGAATTACGATACATGCGATGCTTTCGGCGATGGTTTTGCCTGCCATTATTAAAGCCAAGCACAAGGCAGCCCAGCAAGGTTACCTGATGCATGTTGATTACTTTCTGGAGCCTATCAAGCTGTGGCAGACCCCCACGTTGATGAGATTGATGGGAGCGGAAAATATCAACCCGTTGATGGACGAGACGTGCGGTGGGAACTTTTATGTGAAGGACCTTGAACTGATATTCAGCCCGTTTGAGCTTGTGGCGCAAATGGATAGGGAGTTTGAAAGTAGCCGCGTTAAGCTGGCGAAAAGCCTGCCTGATGAGGCGGTGCCGGAACCAGCCGGTGAATGACGACAATGACAAAGGGCCCCTTGCGGGGCCCTTTGGTGTTTTATGAGATGATTTAGTTCGTGGGGGTTGGTTTGGGCCAAGCGGCATAACCATTCTTCTTCAAATGCGGAAAAAAGGTAGTGAGAGGGACTGCCTGTGTGAGGCCGGGTGGGCAAAACGGTAATTTCATGACCAGTGGCGGGATGACCGGAGGTGGCTCGTAGGTAAAGAGGCCGGATTTATTGAGGCCGGCCAAGACCAGCATAACGTTGACGTCCCTTCGGAACAGCAGCGTTTGGGTGAGCGTGACAGTGCCGCCTTTGGCCATGACGCAGTAACGGGTCCAGATACTTTTCCCGGCGCTATTGCTTTCGAACCGGTAGCCGAAGTGATGGTAATGCGGAAGCGTGATGACCGTGCCTGCGGGGGGAGCTTCGGCCAGATTGGCCTTAGCAACCGAGGCAAGCCACCAGACCGGCAGGATGAGCAGGGCGGCGACCAGCATGGGAAACTGGTAGCGGGTTTTTTGATACCACCGGCGCGGTGGGCGGGGAGTTTTACGGAACAGGGATGCTAACAGGGATGGCATGAGGAACCTCCGTGAAAAGACGATGTGATGCTGTGGATTTTGTATGTGTTGTTTTGATAGGGATTTCAATACCAAAAAGCGCCCGAAGGCGCTTTGAGTTAGGAACCCAGCCTAGCGGGAGGCGAGCTGGCGGTTTTGCGAGAAGGCGGCGTTCCAGGCCGTTTGGGCGTTGGCGACATGGCGCTTGAACTCGGCCAGTTGCTTTTTGCTGAGTGGAGAGCCGGTGGGGAGGTCGGTCCGCCTGGCGTCCACATGCGTGCCGTTGCGGATGACCTCATAGTGCAGGTGCGGGCCGCTGGAGACGCCGGTGGAGCCTACAAACGCAATGACCTGACCTTGCTTAACCCGTTGCCCTTCGCGCAGGCCCTTGGCATAGCGGCTGAGGTGGGCGTAGGCGGTGCTGTAGGAGTCGTTGTGTTTGATTTGCACGTAGTTGCCGTAACCGCCACGGACGCGGACCATGGTGACGACGCCGTCCCCGCTCGCTTTGACCGGTGTGCCGGTTGGTGCGGCGAAGTCCGTTCCCTTGTGGGCACGGGTAAAGCCGAGGACGGGGTGTTTGCGGTGAGGGTCGAAATTCGAGGAAATACGTGTGAATTCAAGAGGTGTGCGCAGCAGGAGCTTTTTCTTGCTTTCGCCTTTTTCGTTCAGGTATTCCCCGCCAAAGAAGTAAGCGTGGCGGGTTTCGCCGTCCACGGTGAACTCCGCGGCCAGAATACGGCCGGTTTTCACTTTGACGCCTTTGTCGTTCACGGTTTGTTCGTAGAGGACTTTGAAGGTGTCTCCGGCGTGGATATCCCGTGTATAATCAAGGTCCCAGGCGAACAAGTTCATGAACTGGTTGACTTGGGCGGGGGTGAGGCCGGCGGCGGTGGCGTCCTGGTACAGGCTGTCGCGGATCGTGCCGACGGCGACGCCCTGGATGTCTTTCAAGGGTTTGGCGACCACTTGGGCGGAGGCTTGCTGGCCGTTGAGTTTCAGCGTGATTTCCTGATCCGGCGATGGGCGGTAGGTGACGCGAGCGGTTTGAATTTGATACGGGGCGCTTTCGGTATAGACCATGGAAAGCTCGGTTTTGGCGCTGACCGGTTTGGATGCTGCCGGAGTGCTGAGCGTCATCACGGCGATTTGCGCGGGTGTGAAGCCGGCTTTTTTGAGGGCGCCGGAGAGAGTGTCCCCCCGCTTTAATGTGAGATTCCGCTGGATTTCCAACGGGGGGAGGGGCGCTGCGCTGGAGGCGGCGGTGTCATCGGCAGCGGTGCGCAGGGTGGCTGTTGCGGTTTCGGTACTGACCAGAGAGGCAGCGAGATAACCGGTGCAAGCGAGGCTACCGATGATGAGGGTACGGCGCAGGGCCAAGGTATTCTCCTTAAAGAACCTATTTCAGGCAGGCCCCGGGATTGTTTTTATTACCCGGGTTACGTGCCCCTTGAGTGCGCACATATGCGGCAGGGGGGCTGAAATGTCAAGTTTAAGGGGGTGGGGTGGTTGGTATGACTATTAGAGGGGTGTTGCTATTTAGTGAACAGTGGACAGTAACAGTGAACAGGGGAAGTGGTGGGGCGGTGACAGGGGGAGGGGATGTTTCACGCGGTTTCGCTTGCGTGTGGGGTGGTATGGCACTATATAATAGGAGGTCATCCAAAGTTTACCGTTTTGCGTATTCTCACCCCTGAGAAACATAACTTGGATATACAGTCGCCGGCCTTCGTTTGGAAGGTCAGATTTCCACCACGGACAGTATGAGGCAACCACCGTGGGTGCAGTAGCATATAGTAATAAGTTAGATACCTCCGCCATGATGACGCGGAGCCCTGAAGAAGCTTTGGCTGGGGTGTTAACCCTTGCCACGGACTCCCGCTGCTTTGCGGAACGGCTGCGGGAGTATGTGCGTAACACGGGCAGCGGCCTGCGGGACGACATCCAGCAGATGCTTGAGCGGCACTATGTCGCCTTCAAGCCGATGGCCACCCCTGTGGGGCGTGCGGAGTTCAACTTCTTCTCCCGCGGCGTGCGGAACAACCTCTTCAAAGGTGCGAACGTAGCGCTTGGAAAACAAGAAGCACAGGTGATGTTCGTTGGGACGATGATCCTGATGCTTCCGGAAGGCAGCAATGACTGGTTGGTTTATGCGAAAGCATGGAACCAAATGCGGGGTGTGCCCCGCAACTACCATATCAAACTCGACTGATTGCGGCGGCGGGGCGGTTCATTTTTTGAACCGCCCCGCTTGTTTTTGCCGGTTGCGCGAAGAAATCTTCAGAAAAAAGTGGGGCGGTGGGTACTGGTTTTATGGGCCTTTTTCAGAATTATGCGATTTGTTCCAAAAAAGTTGATGGGAGAGTGTTGACAGGGGGTGGGGGAGGAGCTATACCCCGCTTCGTCAGCGCAGACAGCCACCGAAAGGAAGGGCCGGAAGCGAAGGGAAACCAAGCGAATCGCTGACAAGTTCTGTGAAAATTGAATAGGCAAGATACACAGCATATCTTTCTTGGATGCGCTGGGGCGAAAATCTCCAGATGCAAACAGATAGGTATGTACAAGACAGAACATTTATCGAGGTTCAATATAGTATCGACATCAGACTCTAACCGGTCGGCCGATATAACTGGACCAATATAAATGTTTATATAAAGGTTCGTTAATTCGGGAAGCAGCAATGCTTTCGTGAGTTACGTAATTCATAGTATAAACGCTAAAATTGAATCTAGGTGCGCGTCCTTTTAGCGAGGACGGCACAGCCTTGTATCGGACCGGCTTGGCTTCCAAATTTATTTGGGAACACATCAAGTTGAGAGTTTGATCCTGGCTCAGAGCGAACATTGGCGGTAGGCTTAACACATGCAAGTCGAGCGAGGCGTAATAGTCGAGCGGCGAACG
>JAIXZU010000084.1 GCA_027489415.1 Alphaproteobacteria bacterium | reverse complement strand
TCCGCGACGAATCCGGCCTCCAAACCGCAGCCGCCCAACTGGATACCTTCATCGGTCACGTCATGCAGGCTCACGGCATCCCCAGCCACAATATCGCCCTCCTCGGCTTCTCCCAAGGCGCCATGACCATTCTCCATGCCCTCCCCTCTCTTACCAACCAACCCGCAGGCCTCATCTCCTGCTGCGGCGCTCTCACGGTCACGCCCAGCTTCCCGCCTAACCCCAATCCGCAACCAATCCTTTTCCTCCACGGCGCGGACGACGACGTCCTCCCCGCCGACGCCTCCGTCACTGCCGCCAGCGTCTTCCAGTCCCACGGCCACCCCACACAAGTGGAAATCCTGCCCAACCTCGGCCACGGCATCAACAACGCCTGCCTCGCCCATATCAGCGTTTTCCTGCAAACCCTCTGGCCGGAATAAAAAATATCAATAAAAAAGCCCCGCACTCAGCGGGGCTTTCATCGTCATCAGTATCAACCAACCTTAGCCATTGTCATGTCAAGGTCTTCGGCATCCACCTTAAGGGTCATGGCGGGGCTCAGCTTCCAGCGCTTGAGGGGGCCGGTCAAACCATACTCCGGCATGTCCCACTCAAAGGTCAGGCGCCATTTCGGCATCGTCACGGTCGGCATGGTGTAGGGCTGCAACAGCTTTCTCACAACTGCCGGAACAATCGTTTCCCCCAGAACCTGTGCCAGATAGCGCCTCAGCTGAACTTTCATATGCTCGCTCGGCATCCGCAGCTCACTCTCAATGTTAACAATCAGGTCAGTAAACCAGCCTTCGCCACTAGCATTGAAACCAAACACGTCATCCCAATAAGAGGGGTCTTGCTCCCCTTCAGGGCGCCTCCAGCGATAACCCTTCATCATCAGCTCAAGCGGCGGTGCCACATCCTGCCACCCATGCTTGGGCGATTTCAATTCTTCCAGCTTCAGCAAGCCAAGTCGGTAAATTGTCATAGGGCACTCCCTAGATATAAACCCCAATAGCGAGGTTTTTCATACCCCAGCATTACTGCATACAATCCAACAAATCAAGCACCTCCCAAATCCGGCGCGCAGCGCCGTCTCTCAGGTATCCGCCAGCGCGAGGCTTGAAACGGTCATCCGGGTAATGTTTTGGCGGGTAGCAGAATACATAGGAAGTATTTCAGACCCGCCAAAACATTACCCGGGGGCCGTTTTAGCCCGGGCCCCGCGTCTTGGCCAAAGCCGCCCTAGCGGCGAGCCAAGACTTCCCTTTTCCCAACATGGTTCGGCGGGGAAATAATCCCCTCTCCCTCCATCCGGTCAATCAAGTCCGCCGCACGGTTATACCCAATCTTCAGGCTGCGCTGCAGGAAGCTGGTACTGGCCTTACCCTCGCGGGAGATAATCTCCACCGCCTGCTCATACAGGTTCTCCCCGCCTTCACCATCCTCACCGTCTCCACCTTCACCAGCACCATTGGCTTGGGCCTTGGCTTCCTTGCTGCCGGGAATCACCGCCACACCCGCCTTGAACACATCTTCCACGTAGTTCGGCTGGCTCTGGGCTTTCAGGTAGTTGGCTACATTCAGGCACTCGTCTTCACTCACAAACGCACCGTGTAACCGCACAAGGCTGTTGGAACCATTGGCCAGATGGAGCATGTCGCCTTTACCCAGCAACGCTTCCGCACCCATGCTGTCCAGCACCGTGCGGCTGTCAATCTTACTCGCTACACTGAAGGAAATCCGGGTCGGGATGTTCGCCTTAATCAAGCCGGTCACCACGTCAACGCTCGGCCGCTGGGTGGCTACCAGCAGGTGAATCCCGCTCGCCCGCGCCATCTGCGTCAAGCGGGCGATACTGAACTCCACCGCCTTACCCGCCACCATCATCAGGTCGGCCAGCTCGTCAATCACCACCACAATGTAGGGCAGCGGCTTGGTTGCGAGCGGCTGTTCTTCATGGCGGGGCTGGCCGGTGTTCAGGTCAAACCCAACCTGCACCAGCTTGGTCGGCACCTTGCCTTCGGCCTGCATCGTCGCAAATTTCTCATTGAAACCAATGATATTCTTGACTCCGATCTCACTCATCAGCCGGTAACGGTTTTCCATTTCCTTCACCACCCAGTTAAGTGCCGCAGCCGCCTTGGTCGGGTCGGTAATCACGGGGGTCAACAGGTGCGGAATATCATTGTAAATGCTGAGTTCCAGCATCTTCGGGTCAATCATCACAAAGCGCAGCTGGTCAGGCGTCAATCGGTACAACAGGCTCAGAATAAAGGCGTTGATCGCCACCGATTTCCCCGAACCCGTCGTCCCCGCAATCAAACTGTGCGGCATCTTGGCAATATCCGCATAGGTCGGGTGGCCGGTGGTATCAACGCCCAGCGCCACCACCAACCCACCGGCATCATGCTCAAATTCATCCGTATCCAGCAGCTCTTTAAGGCCCAGGAACTGCCGCTCGCGGTTCGGCACCTCAATCCCCAGCACGTTTTTACCAGGAATGGTCGAAATCCGGATACTTAACGCGCTCATCGCCCGCGCCAAATCATCCTGTAAGTTCAAAATGGCCGAACTCTTCACACCGGGCGCAGGCTCCAGCTCGTAAATCGTAATCACCGGCCCGGGGCGGATATTCGTAATCTTGCCCTGCACATTGAAATTCAGCAGCTCCGCTTCAATCCGCCGTGCATTCTGCTCCAGCGCCTGTTCGCTCTCACCACCCTTGCGCGGCTTGGGCTCGTTCAACAGGTCAAGGGGCGGCAACGTGAAGTCACCATCCACTTCCAGCGGCAGGAAAGCTTGGCTGCTCTCACGGCTCCGCGCAGGCCGCGGCGCTTCCTCTTCACGTACCACCACCGGCTTCGGCCGCTTCGGCACGGGGTGGGAAAGCGGCAGGTCAAACTGTTCCGGCACCGCCGCACGCAACCTCGCCATCCAGCGGCCAACCTGCACCGCCATCACGCAACCCACTTTGTAAAGCCAAATGCACGACGCCTTCACCTCGGCAATCGTCCAACCGGTAAACCACAAAATACTCAGCGCCAGCACGGCACTCATCAGCATCACGCCACCCACTTTGCCCAGCAGCGGCAACACCATGCTCGCCATCAGCTTGCCCAGCAAACCGCCGTTACCCACCCCTTGGGCCACACGCGGCCATTCGGGCATGGGGTTGAACACGAACAGCAGCACGCCAAGGCTCAGCAGCATCAGCGGCAGGGTAATAATCTGTAAACTGAAACTCGGCCCTTCCTCGCGGTGGGTCAACGCGTTGAAGGCATGAAAACACAGCCAGCAAACCCACACAAACGCCCCAAGCCCGAAGGTCGTCAGCAGGATGTCACTCAGGTAAGCCCCCAAGCGCCCACCCCAGTTCAACACACCACCCCCCGGCCCGCTGTAACTCAGGCTCGGGTCGGTGGGGGCGTAGGTCACTAATGCCAATGCAAGGTAAGCCGCCGCCACGAGCAGTAAAACACCCACACCTTCAATGAAGCGCTCGGCAATCAGGCTGCGCCGCACGGCCTGCTTGGCCCCGCGGGGGGCACGAACACTGTCTTTACCCAGTGCCTGGCTTCGGCTTCTCATGTTTGCGGCCATGCAAATTCTCCTCGTTCATCAGTCTCCCGGCCGCAGTATTTTTATAAACCCACCACCTTCCACGGGGCGCCGGATTCGTCTGTCTTGTCACGGGGTGTGCGCCAGTTAGGCGATGGCCCATTATGGCCGTGTCACGCCACCAAACGCCACGGCCAGCAACGCCTCTGCTCTGGTTTTACTCGCGCACTGTAACATTTGCAGCACACTTGAGTAAGCACATACTCACAATCCACCTTGTTACAGGTAGTTTCCAAGAATTTTCAATCATCTTCCGCCACCCATCGCCAAAAAACCATCCAGCTATTGACGCCCGCGTCCCCCTCGCCTAAAACCGCACTCGGTTGCTGGTGTAGCTCAGTTGGTAGAGCGGCGCATTCGTAATGCGTAGGTCGCTGGTTCGAATCCGGTCTCCAGCACCAGTTTAGAGTTTACCTACATAACATCATGAGCCGGATCAACCCGAAGGGTAATCCGGTCTCCAGCACCAGTTCATAAATTCTCCCCAAGCCAAAATATTCCCACCAAGCGCAGGGAAAACATTGCAGCCTGCGTTATACTCCTGAAAGATGCGGAAAAGGCTCCCAGCCCATCCCCAACCCAAGGAGACCCCAGACCATGACCAAACGCGAACTCATCCTGCTCACCACCACCATCCTCTTTGCCTCCACCACCGCAGGCCTTGTCTTGCAGGGCAAACTGCACCACGGCCCCCGCCCCGGCTTCGAACACGGCCCGGACGGCAAAAAAGGCCCTCGTCCGGACTTCTTCGCCATGATGGACACCAACAAGGACGGCTTCGTAACCCGCGATGAAATGACCGCCCATCAAACCAAACGCCTCGAAGAGATGTTCGCCACCGTGGACACCGACAAGGACGGCAGGCTCACCAAGGATGAAATGGACAAAGGCCGCGAACTGATGCGCGCCAAATGGAAAGCCAAAATGGAAGCCGAGCGTAAAGCTGCGGAAACCGCCCCGGCAGCTCCCGCACCAGTCCCAGCCCAGTAACAAAGGCCCGCTCCCATGGACGCCAACAACAATAACGCCCAGCTCACAACATGGCTGGAAGCCGCCGCCCGGGGGGACCAAACCGCCTTCCGCCACCTCTCACGGGCATTAGGGCCGCGCATGTACGGCCTCGCCGCCCGCCTTACCAACGGCAATTCCGCAGTGGCGGAGGATATCGTACAGGAAGTCCTGATCAAGCTCTGGCAAACCGCCCCGCGCTGGCAATCCGGCGGCTCCGTCGCCGCCTTTGCCAGCCGGCTGGTCTATACCACCGCCATGGACCATCACCGCAAGCACCACGCAACGGTGAGCCTCGACGGCGAAGACGGCCACTACCCGGAGTTCGCCAAACCGGAAACCATTACCTCCGGCATCGCCCAGCAGCAGTCCCGCACACTGCTCCTCGGCGCCCTCGCACAACTACCGGAACGCCAGCAGCAGGCCGTCACCCTCGCCTACTTCCACGAGTACCGCTCGCAGGACATCGCCACCACTCTCGGCACCACCGAAAAAGCCGTGGAAAGCCTCCTCGTCCGCGCCCGCAAATCCCTCGCCGCACTACTCCCCGCAACCGCTGCCAACCAATTGAATTCCTAACAGAAGGAGCCCGACCATGACCCACAACCTGCCCCACCTGCCCGAAAGCACGTTCGCCCCGCTCTCCGCCAGCAAGCTGGAGGCGATGATCGACCGCGCCCTCACCCACCCGCAGCAGCAGGCCTCGAACGTCGTCGCCTTCCGCCGCCCATGGGCCACAACCGCAGGGCTCACCGCCATGGCCGCCTCCATCCTGCTCGCCTTCATGGTCACTCCGGCATACACCCCGTCCGGCAGCAGCACCGGCACGGCCGTCGCGCAATCGGACACCACCGACGTCTCCGACCTCCTCCTCCTCGAAAGCTTCGGCGCCTAAATCCACCTGTAAATCCATGTAACAAAAACATAAACATAGCTTAAGCCCACCACAGGGGGTTGCAAAACCGGCTGCATGCCCCTACAAAGCAGCCATGAACACGAAACTCCCCGCCTTCAAGGCCTATGACATCCGCGGCTTAATGCCCACCGAAATCAACCCCAGCGTCGCCTACCACATCGGTCGCGGCCTCGCCCACGTCACAGGCTGCAAGTCCGCCGTACTGGGAATGGACAGCCGCGCCACCTCGCCCGAACTCCTCGCCGCCGCCGCCGCAGGCCTCGCCTCCATGGGCGTCACCGTGCAGTCCTTGGGCCTCTGCGGCACCGAGGAAGTCTACCACGCCGCCGGCGCCGGCCACGCGGATATCGGCATCATGGTCACCGCTTCCCACAACCCTATTGAATATAACGGCATGAAGTTCGTCAAACGCGGCGGCCACCCGTTCGACCCCGCCACCGACCTCGCTCAGCTCGAAGAATACACCCGTACCCACCTGAACGACGAAACCCCCACCTCTTTCGCCGCCGTACCGGAAGTCTCCTACCGCGACGAATACGTCAGCCACCTGCTGCAGTTCATTGACGCCTCCGTCATTCCGGCCCAAACCATCGTCATCAACGCCGGTAACGGCGCCGCAGGCCCCACGGCGGATGCCATTCTCGCCCGCCTGCCGCAGCTCAACGTCATCCGCGTCCACCACGAGCCGGACGGCACCTTCCCCAACGGCATTCCCAACCCGCTGCTGCCCCAGAACCGCACCTCCACCAGCAACGCGGTCAAGCAACACAAAGCGAATATGGCCATCGCTTGGGACGGCGACTTCGACCGCTGCTTCCTCTACGACGAAAACGGCAACTTCGTCAGCAGCTACTACCTCGCCGGTCTCCTCGCCAGCACCATGCTGCAACAGAACCCCGGTGCCAGCATCGTCCATGACCCCCGCCTCTACTGGGATACGCTCAACACCATCGAAGCCTCCGGCGGCAAGGCGGTCATCGCCAAAGTCGGCCACGGCTTCATCAAACCGGCTATGCGCGAGCACAACGCCCCCTTCTGCGGGGAAATCTCCGGCCACTTCTACTTCCGGGACTTCTTCTTCTGCGACACCGGCATGCTCCCCTGGCTCCTCACCCTGCAATACCTTGGCCCAACCGGCCAAACGCTCGGTCAGGCCGTAGGCTCACGCATGGCCACCACGCCCGCGTCGGATGAAATCAATTTCAACACACCCATCCCCGCCAAACAGTTCCTGGAACAAATCAAATCCAGCCTCGCGGGCTCCGGCACCGTCACCACGGTGGACGGCTTCAGCACCGAAACCCCAGAATGGCGCGCCAACCTCCGCGCCAGCAGCAACGAACCCCTGCTGCGCCTCAACGTCGAAGCCCGCAACCCGCAAGCGCTGCAAACCCAGCTCACCAGCCTCACTCAACTGATCGAGCAACAAGGCGCCCACCTCGCGGACCACTAAGCCATCACGGCAACCAAAAAGGCCGGTGGGTTCCCCCACCGGCCTTTTCGTATATCACGCCAACCGCAGCAACCGGCGCCACCACGGCATCATCACCGGCACCGCCCGCGGCCGAGGAGACTCCGCCAGCGAGGTCACGACACTCATCCAGACCGTATCATAGTCCTCCTCGGTAAACACCCAGGCTTCACACGCCTGCGCCCCGTTGTCAGACGTATACGCCTGCATCGAATATACAAGCGGCGAATCCACCATCTTCATACCGAACTCCGTCGGCAGAATTTGGGTATCTCCACCGGGGTGAATAACGAGGAACTGCCATTCACCCGGCCGGATTTTCACCCGTGCCACAGCAGAGTCAGTATGGTGCATGCGAATTTTCCGAAGCAGATCAGTTTTCACGGAAATTCCTCCAAAAGCGCCAACACACCACGTAACCGGCTCGCCGCCGTCAATCACGTCCCCAGTCGCGGGGTAACATGCCCAAAGGGACAGAAAGGTGCGTCAGCAATTGTTCTAAGTATGGGCACCCCCACCCCCACCATTTCAATCCCCCAGCGCCGCAGGCATCATATCCCTAGCGCAGCGTTCCTCTTTGCGTTTCACCGCAGCAAGCGCAGCGCGGCAAGGGTGACAAGCTTGCTTGCAACGCGCAGCGTAAATGAAACGCAAACCATCTAGTCTCTCATAACTAACCTCTAACTTCTCATTCTCCAAAAAGCGACAAACCCACGCCGCCCGATGTCGTGTTTCGCTTGACCCTCCCAATCTCCGCCCTATGATGAATGTCAAGGCAATCTTGTCACTCATTTCATAAGAGTGACACAGTATGCCCACGTACAACAAGGAGACCATATCATGGCCAATCCCATTCTTTCTCGCTCCGGCTCGATGTCGGACAGCGCCCTGTCACAGCACATGTCACAGGTCTTTAACTACATGGCAGGCGGCGTCGGCGTGTCCGGCATCGTCGCTTATGCCGTCACCAGCAGCCCTGCACTCATGCAGCTCGCCATCAAGGGCCAGCTGTTCTGGTTTATCGCCCTCTTCGGCGTCGCCCTCATGCTGCAAAAAATCGTCTTCAGCCTCCAACCTGCCGCGGGCCTCGCCGTCTTTGCGGGCTTTGCCGCCCTCATGGGCCTCAGCCTCGCCCCGCTGGCCATGGTCTACACCGGCAGCTCCATTGCCACGGCCTTTGCCACCGCGTCCGTAATGTTCGCCGGTACCGCCGCCTACGGTTACTTCACCAAGAAGTCCCTCTCCGGCTGGGGCACGTTCCTGATGATGGGTGTCTGGGGCCTCGTCGGCGCCAGCATCATCAATCTGGTGCTCAGCCTCTTTGGCGTGAACACCGGCCCGATGTCCTTCGTCATCAGCCTCATTGCCGTGCCGCTGTTTGCCGGTATGACCGCCTACGACGTCAACAACATCCGCGAAACCTTCGCGTCCTACGGCCGGGACGAAGTCATGCGCAGCCGCCTTGCCATCCTGCAAGCCACCTCGCTGTACATCAACTTCATCAACATGTTCACCGCCCTGCTGAACATCCTCGGCGAACGCCGCTAGGCCGGTTCGGCCAAAAGCAAAAGCGCCCAAATGGGCGCTTTTCTTTCGCAACCAAACAGAGCCCCATCTAACGTCTAACCTCTAACATCTAATCCCCCCATCGCCAAAACCCGCTTCCATTCAGCCTTACTCACCTTCTGCACGGAAAGCCGCATAAACCGCATCAGTTCCATTTCGGACAACTCCGGCTCGGCCTTCACCATCTCCAGCGACACCGGCACTTTCAACGCCTTCACCGGCGCCACCGTCACCACCACCCACGGGTTGCTGCCGTCCTTACTCAGCTCATCCGCCTCCACCGTCGGGTCCGGCTCAGCGGTCTTCACAATCTTCATAATCCCCACACACGCTTTACCCTCATTGGAATGGTACAGCAGCGCCTCATCACCCACCTGCATCGCCTGCAGGTTGTTACGGGCGGCGTAATTACGCACACCATCCCATTTGGTCGTACCATCACGGTTCAGGTCGTCCCAGCTGTACTTGAAGGGCTCACTTTTCATCAGCCAGTAGGCCATGTGCTCTATCCTAAGCTATTTACGGTAAAATCGGGGTGCCTGCGGCACCGGTCGGCACGGGGCCGGTCAGGCGGCTGTTCAACTGCAGGTCACCACCAGCCTGCGGCAAGCTCATGGCGGTCGGCGCCACCAGCGGTGCATCCGTGGGCGTCGTAATCGGCGCTTCAAACACCTTCGGCGGCTCGGTGAACACCCGCCCGCCACTGGCCAAACACCGGCGGGGGAAGGTATAAATCAGCGCCTTACCGTTCTCAAGGCACTCGTCAAAGGTGCGTATCCGCGCGCCTTCCAGCGTGGGCAGCTCCGGCGTCTCCAACAACAGGTTATTGTCGGGCAGCAGGCACTGGCGCGGCCGTGTTTCCACAATCTGCTGCCCCAGCAGGCGGCATTGCTCAAAGGTCAGCACCGGCAGCACATGGGCGCCCACCAGTTGGTCACGGCGCACGCGGCTGGTTCCGAACATCCAGTATTCCAGCCGCCGGCCGTAATCCGGCACCATCACCGCGCCGTTGCTGGCCCGTACCTGTCCCTCATAAATGGTGAAGGGGTCAAAGCGCTTGCCCCACACGGTGCGTAAGGCCACCCGTATACCCCGGTACTTCGGGTCAGGCTTTTTCAGTTTCGGCCAAATGGCATCTTCCGGTTTGGGCTTGGGCGGCATGAACTGCAGCAACGTGTCCAGCAACACTTCACGCTGGGTCGGGCTCATCAACCATTGGGGGTTATCCATCCCCTCGCCCATTTCCACCACCACCATGGCCTGGTCAATGTCTTCACGGTTCAGGTAAATGTTCTCAAGCGTCGCCGCCAGCACATCGTCTTGCGGCATAATCGGCGCCATCAGGGCTTGGGCTTGGGCCAGCTTGGCCGGTATCTGCGGCTTGTCCTGGGGGGCAGCCCACGGCTGCAGGCATGGCACCAGCATGGTCGCCGCCAGAACACATCCAAGCCACATTTGCTTCATACAGGGCAGGAAACCACAGCCTCCGCCAACCCACAAGCCACCCGCTCCACCACAAGTCCGTGGTCAGGCGGGGCTTTTAGCTGTCAAATTCAGCCACGCGGGGCCGCTGCATCAGATATTCCGCGGCTTGTATCGCACTCACATCGCCATGCAGAATCCCGTCAATCGCACTCACAATCGCCAAATCAAGGCCGTGGGCCTGTGCCTGCACGGTCACAATCCGCGCCGCCAGTATCCCTTCCACGGTACCCACGCGCAGCCGCGCCTCATGCACCGGCACACCTTTTCCCACTAACTGCCCAAACCGGTAATTGCGCGAAAGCGTACTCGTCGCCGTCAACAACAGGTCACCCATGCCGGAAAGCCCCCACACCGTCGTCTCCTTCCCGCCCAACGCCTTGGAATACCGCGCCATTTCCACCAGCCCGCGGGTCATCACCGCGGCACGTGCGTTGTGGCCCAGCTGCAAACCGTCCAGAATCCCCGCTGCCACTGCAAGTACGTTCTTAATCGCGCCCCCCACTTGGGCACCAACCACGTCGCTACTCTCATAAACGCGCAGGAAGGGCACATCAAACCCATCAGCCACCGTGGCCCGGAAACTCTCATCATGGCTGGCCACCATCATCGCGGTCATTTTCTGTTCCATCAGCTCTCTGGCAAAGGTCGGGCCGGTCAGCACCGCAATCGGCCCCAGTTGGGGGGCGGCCTCGCGCCACACGTCGGTCAGCAGCGCGCCGTCGCTTTCCCGGAACCCCTTGGCCGTCATCACCAAACCGTGGTTGGGCGTGAGCATCGAGGACAACTGCGTCGCCAGCACCATGTTCGCTTCACTGGGTACGGCCACCAGAATAATCTCGGCATGGGCCACCAGCTCTTCCAGCTTGCCAGTCGCTTTCAGGGCTTTATGCACGGCAAGGTCAGGGTAACGCTTCCGGTTCTGCTGGAATTTATTGATATCATCCACCACCAGCGGGTCACGGTCCCAAATCAGCACGTTCTGGCCGGCCACGGCTAAACTGTTGGCCAGCGCGGTGCCCCATGCACCTGCACCAATCACGCCCCATTTGGAAATCTTTGCGTTCATCCGGCCCTCATAAAGGTATTACTCTTGTTACCCCAGTATTGGGCAGAAACACGCGTCCAGCAACCCCACCCACCTCACCACAGCTTTCGCTAAAGGCATTTCACAGATACAGGACTGCACGCACGAGGCTACAAACGGCTTAGCTGGAAGTTTTTGGCGTGGCGCCGTGTACGAGCGTACATCAGCCGCGCCAAAAAATTTCAGCTAACCGTTTTAGCCCGTGCCTAACTATCGGCTTTGATACGTATATCCTGCAACTCCCAATTGGGGTCTTCACTCCCCAGCGGCCGTGCCAGCACCCACACGCTGGTGCGCTCTCTGGCAACACTATTGCCCTCGCGCTCCAACGTTACAAACTGCACGTCAATAATCGCCGTCCGGCCGTTCACACGGGCGTCAAGCACCTCAGCGGAGAGGATATCCTCCACCTCCACCGGCGCATAAGCCTTATCATTCAGTTCATTTAGCAACCGGCCATGCAGCCCCGGCGCACACAGGTCATCCAGTCCCTGCTCGTCCTTGGCGTTCCAGCAGGTGTAGAAGTACCCGTAAGCCCCTTTGGCACCGTCCAGAAACGCCGCTTCATCAAAACTGGGCTCCAGCGCTTTAATTTTCGCCATACCGGTCAGGTTCTTGGCGGCGGCTTGCATCTCCTTGAAGGCAGGCTTGCGCGGCGGGCGCACGGCTTCGGCCTGTGCGGTCACATCCACCGCTTCGGGCTGGTCATCGCGCAGCAGCGGGCGCCCGCGCAGGCGGTCAAGGTCAGCGCGGCGGCTGTGCTTGTCACGCAGGTCTTTGGGCAGCTTGAATTTCGTAAAACGGCTTACCACCGCCACAATCACCAGTACCAGAACAATGACGTCCAACAAACCCATACGAGGCCTTTCTTTCCTTGAAACTCTCGGCTTTAGCGGCCAAGCAGGCGGGCAGCTCCCTGCTGGATAAGCTCTTCCGCCACACTCTCGCCAAGCCGGCTTGCATCAGCATACGGCATTTTCCCACGGGCGCGAAGCACCGTTTCGCCATCTTGGCTGGAAACCATCGCAATCAGGCGCAAATTGCGGTTGGCGGTAATCTCGCAGTAACCGGCAATCGGCGTGTGGCAGCCGCCCTGCAACTTCATCAGCAAGGCCCGCTCGGCGGTAATGCAGGTCATGGTGTCCACGTGGTTAATCAGGCCCAGCAGGCGCATGCACTCGGCGTCATCCTTGCGGGTTTCCACACACACCACCCCCTGCCCAATGGCGGGCAGCATCACATCCGGCTCAAACACATCACAAATGCGGGCCTCAAGGCCAATCCGGCGCAGTCCGCTCACCGCCAGAATTGCCGCATCAACCTCACCCGCATCCACTTTGGCCACGCGGGTGTCAGCATTACCACGCAGCGGCACAATCTCAAGGTGGGGGAAATTCATACGCAATTGCGCCGCCCGCCGCACGCTGCTGGTGCCAACTTTGCTCCCTGGCTTCAGGCTCACGAGGCTCTCACCGGCACGGCACACCGCCGCATCACGCAAGTCATCACGCTGTAACGTGCAGGGTATCACCAGTCCTTCCGGCAAATCCACATCACCGGGCACATCTTTCAGGCTGTGCATCGCCATATCCGCTTCACCGGTCAGCATCGCATGCTCAAGGGCCTTCACAAAGGCACCTTTGCCGCCAATCGTCTGTAAATCACCTTTGAAACGCTCGTAGCAACCGTCGCTTACCACTTCATGCGGCACAAAATTGTGCTCGGGGGCCACGGCCTTCAACAGGCCGATAATCCGGTGCGTCTGCACCATGGCCATTTTACTTTTGCGGGTAGCAATCCTGAACGTGCGCGCCATCGGGGGGCTTTGTCCTTCGCCTGTCATCATCGTTGATGCGAGCCAAACTCACATTTTCTGTGGGGCTTCATACCCCTAATCGCCCCCCGCCACAACCATTCTTTGCCGGAGGCCCGCCTGCATACCCTACATTGCTGCTACTGAATTTGACTTCCATCAAACAGTAACAGCACACCACCCTGAGCTTTCTTGCGGCGCGCAGCGACGTTCTGGGTGATGCACGCACGTGACTCAAACAGTCATCCAGATGGCGTTTTGGCGTGGCGCAGTGTACGGAGCTGTACATAAGGCACGCCAAAACCCGTCTGGTGGCTGTTTGAGTCCGTGCCAGAATCAGCTAGAGTACGCGCATGGAAACCTACCTGATTCTCAAATCCCTCCACCTCATCAGCATGGTGGCGTGGTTTGCCGGCCTCTTCTACCTCCCGCGCCTGTTTGTCTATCATGTCGAACACCCCGCCGCCGCCCCCACTCTCTCGATCATGGAGCACAAGCTCGCCCGCTACATCATGCTCCCCGCCGCAGTTGCCACATTTGTCTTCGGCCTCGCTATGGTGCTGGTGTCCCCTGAAATCATGCAAATGGGCTGGCTCCACGCTAAACTCGGCCTCGTCCTGCTGCTCGTCGCCTACCACGCCAGCCTGGAACTCTTCCGTGCCGACTTCCGCACCGGCCGCAACACCAAATCCGGCAAATTCTTCCGCATGTACAATGAAGTCCCCACGCTTATCCTCATCGCCGTTATCTTCCTCGCGGTCCTGAAACCCTTCTAACCCATGAGAACCCTAACGCCGAAGGCATACTCAACCTCACGCTTGCGTTCCTTTTGGCATGTCGCTGCAGAGAGCGCAGCGAGTCCAAGGTGAAACGACATGCCAATAATAAATGCCACCAGCCCAATGTCAGCAATCTCATGAAACGCTACTCCCGCCGCCCTCCCTCTCTGGCTACCTCCCTCACCGGCTACCTGGTTCCTCTCCTCATTTACACATTGTTCTTCCTCACCTTCACCCCCATCGTCCTCACCATCCTCTACCGTTACGTCCCCGTCCCCCTCACCCCGCTCATGGTCATCCGCCTGTTCGAAGGCTACCCCCTGCACAAGGACTGGGTCCCCCTGACCGACATCTCCCCCAACCTCCGCCATGCCGTGATAGCCGCGGAGGACAACCTCTTCTGCCAGCACGACGGCTTCGACTGGAAATCCTTCAACAAAGCCTTTGACCAATGGCAAGCCCGTCTGGAAGGCGACAGACCCACCGGCCGCCCCCTCAAAGGCGGCAGTACCATCTCGCAGCAAACCGCCAAAAACGTCTTTCTCATTCCCAACCGCAGCGTGCTGCGCAAAGCGGTGGAGGTCCCCCTTACCATGCTCATGGAACGGCTCTGGCCCAAACAACGCATCTTGGAAGTCTACCTGAACGTCGCCGAGTTCGGCCCCGGCATTTATGGCGCAGAAGCCGCCGCACGCAAGCACTTCAAAACCTCGGCGCGCAAGCTCACACGCCAGCAGGCCGCAGCCCTCGCCGCAACCCTGCCGCGCCCGCTCAAATGGTCGGCCAGCAAACCGGGCCCCTATATCGCCCGCCGTACCAAGGCCATCACCACGCGCACTTACCAGCTCGGCCCTACCTATCTTGGGTGCACCATACCGCTTAAATAGAAAAGGCCCCGCAAGGGGCCTCTTCGTTCTTAAACACGGCGGGCGGCGGAACCGAGAAGGTCACCGTTCAGCACTTCCACCGACGCGTTATGTGCAGCAACCCGCGCCGGGTAATCGGACTGCTCAAGGCGCTCCATCATCACCTCCAGCACACCGCGAAGTTGGCTCAAGTTCACGTCCAGCACAAACAGGGGCGGTCGGTATGCCACATCCAGTAATGTCTGGCGTTCAAGCTGTAACGCTCTGGCCGCCACATACAGGTCGAAATAGCAGGCTTTCACTCTGTCCGTGTAATCACCCGCCATCGGCGCCCGCGGCCATTCCACCTTCGGCAGGCTGGGGCTGAAACTCACGCGCAGGATCTCAACGCGCACCCAGCGCCACGCAGGCACCAGTCCGGCCCCGAACACCACGCTCATGCTCACGAGCAGGACATTCTCAGCCTGTAACATAACAGGCCTGTCCGAAAACACGACATAAAGCATACCCAGCAAACTACCCAGCAGGTAGGATGCAAAGATCAGCCCCATAACGCCCATAAATACATGGGCCAGCAAGTGCTTAAGCTTCACCTTGGGCAGCTCCGCTGGCGCGGGGTATCCGGAATGCGGCATCGTCACAGTTTTCATGGCAAACTCCTTCGCCGGAAAAAAGAAAAGGTAAGTCGTCAGAATGACTTACCGCGTCTATGCCACATCTCCTCCCACCCCACAACCGGGCCAGCATACAAAAAAATCTAACCTCTCACCTCTAACCTCTGATAACTTAACCCTATGCCCGAACTCCCCGAAGTCGAAACCACCCTCCGCGGCCTCCAGCCTCACTTGGAAGGCGCCACCCTCACCCACGTCGCCATCCGTGTTCCCAAACTGCGCCAACCAACACCCAAAGCCACACTGCTCCAGGGCCGCACCCTCACCAACCTCCGCCGCCGCAATAAATATATCTTCATGGATACCGACGACGGCCACACTCTCATCCTCCACCTCGGCATGTCCGGCCGCCTCACCATCACGGATGCCTCCCAGCCGCTCCTGAAGCACGACCACGTTATTTTCCGCACCGCCACGGGCACCGAGGTCCGCTTCCATGACCCCCGCCGCTTCGGCCTCCTCCTGCGCACCCCCACCGCCACTCTCACCAACCACCCCCTCATCAGCATCATCGGGCCGGAACCACTGACGGACGCCTTCTCCGGCAAAATCCTCCACGCCAGCCTGAAAACCAAGAATATCCCCATCAAAGTCGCCATCATGGACGGCAAAATCGTCGCCGGCGTCGGCAACATCTACGCCTCCGAAAGCCTCTTCCACGCGCGCATCAACCCGCTCACCCCCGCCAAATCGCTCAGCCTCAAACAATGCACCACGTTGGTCGCCAGCATACGCCACACCCTGCAAGCCGCCATCGCCGCCGGGGGCTCCAGTTTACGGGACTTCACCCACAGCAACGGCCAACTCGGCTACTTCCAGCACACCTTTGCCGTCTACGGCCGCAAAAACGAAACCTGCCTCACCTGCACCACCCCCCTTCTCACGGAAGTCCTCGCCCAACGCAGCACCTTCTGGTGCCCCACCTGCCAGCGTTAGGAAACGTTAGTTACTGCGGCAGACATGCAGGCGGCCGTCAATCACGGCCAGCGCGCCAATTTTGCTGCTTGTGCAGGCCCCGCCGGTATTATTCGCAGCCTGCAAACTGCCACTGACCACCACTGCCCCACTCACCGTAACATTGCCCGTCGTATTGGCCACCACGGCCGTCGTTCCGCTGGTAATCCGGTCACTGCTGCCACTGCCTGTAATCGCCACACCATTTACCGTCAGCGCCGTCACGGAAATATTCGTACTGCTCACCATCAAACTGCTTAAGTTCGGCACATAACTCTGCGTACTCCCAAGGTAGCCCCACGTCGTACCACCGGTACTCAAGCTCACCATGGCGGTAGCACCATTCGCCGTCACAGCCAGCGTTCCACTGGTCAAACGGTCCCCACTGGAGCCAGTACTATTCACCCACGCACTACCGTTATAGGTTAGTACCTGCCCAGTTACCGGGCTGGAAAGCGTCACATCGGTTAACGCCGAAAGCAATGTTGTGCCACTCGGCTGGTCGGACGTACAGTTGATGACACTACCATTGGTCGTACACCATTTCCCATTCGTTAACGTACCTACCTTCGGGTCTATTTCAGAAGATGAACTAGCATTGTTCCCGCCAAGCCCCACCCAGTTAGTGCCGTTACACACCTGCACAACGGAATACGTGCTGTTATAAATAATTGTTCCCGTGTCAGCGGTCGGGTTGCTACACGCCGCAAACGCATAATTAGGCGCTGTTAGGGCCATCGCTAGTGGCGCACCAATCCTTAAGAAGGCTAAACGAGTTCGCATTTATCTCCTGCAGCAATAATAGTTCTGGCTGTTGTTGGATGCGACTTTCGCTGTCGTGCATCCTCCCGAAATCGGCGCTGACCCACTCGCACAAGTATGGAACTGCAAGTTAGAAGACTCAACCCCGTTAGGGTATACCGTGCTGGCCGAATACGTGCTGCTCCAGCCACCTTGAAAATAGTAATACGCAGGCCAAGACGAACTGCGGGACGCATTGCGCAACTCGTTGATGGAGCATATCTGGCTGTCGCGGCTCACACAGTCATCCTGTGCCCCGGAGAATGTCGCTGGTCCGTAGGAAGACGACGATATGCAAAAATCATTAAACCCGTTCGATGTATTACCCGTAATCGCAAGATAACCCGACGGGCAGGTCAACGAGCTGCCACCACCCCCACCACCCCCACCGGTCACTGCCACACCATTCACGGTCAAGGCCGTAGCACTGATAGTCCCGACCACCTCAAATTTGGCACCGGGGGACGCCGTACCCACACCTACATTCCCGCCATTGTAATAAGCCTGGGTCCCACTGAGGGACCAAATCCCCCCTTGATAACCGGATGGCTGGCTCGCCGACGTCACAATTAATTGCAGCGCAGTTGTTGAAATCGCGGTGGCGGACACTCTCAGGCTGGTCAACTGCGGCAAATAGCTCGCAACACTGCCTAGGTATCCCCAGGTTGTTAAGCCCGTACTGAGGCTCACAATACTGGTATTACTGTTGGCCACGACGAGCAGGGAGCCACTTACCAGCCTGTCACCGCTACCACCGCCCCCACCTGTTACGGCCACACCATTCACAGTCAGCGCTGTCGCACTGATATTCGTAGCCGATATCAGGTTAGAACTGAAATTCGGCACATAACTGGCAGTGCTGCCCAGGTAACCCCAGGTCGTACCAAGCGTCGTCAGGCTCACACTGTCCACCGTCAGTCCGGCGGTCATGTTCACACGCCCGGTTGGGCTAATTGTCGGGGCATACCCCGGGCAGCCAATATCACCTCGGCTTGCCTCACCAATACAAATACGGCTATCGGACACCCCTAGCGTCTCGGAAATCATCGCCATGCCGCCCCAATTCTGGGCCTGTCCGGTTATCGGTACCCCCGCAACGAGACATAAAGTCAGCCCAGTAAATCGGGCTGATGCTGAGAAACCGAACCGAGACGCTGTCATACCGGTAAACTAACAGAATCAAAATCACATCATAGGGATACTGCCCTCAAAACGTCCAACAACTTACATTTTTTTAACAATCCATGACAAGAGTGACACAAGCAGGTTAGCTCTTATCCTCATACCTGCAAATCCCCGCCGGTCCCGGGTCTTTCACCACCCAGCGGCGACACTTGGTCTGCACCCACACCGTGAAGACATACAATCCGGAGTCCTCTTCCGCCACTGTCGTCAGCTGTGGGTTCTTCAGGCTTTGCACCTTGTCCGCCAAAGCCTCAGGGGTATAACCGCCGTACCATGTCGGCCCCGGGTCGCCGGGCTTGAAGCACTTGGAGCCCTTCTTGCCACCCGCCGCGAGGCCCATCTCAGCTCCCGCCGCACCACTCTTCTGGAACGGGAAATCCATCATCATCTGGTAACCCCCCTTACCGGGGCCGGAGACCTTTCTCATTCCCAGCGCCTTGGTATGGGCGCGCCAGGCTACCGTGGCCGCGGCAATCCGCGGGTTGGTATGCGTCACCCAGCCACTCGGGTTCATACTGCCCCAGCAACTCTCCACATCGGGGTTCTTGCCGTCACACACACCCATTTCGGGCATGCTGGTACCGCCGCTGTCATTCGCCCAAGCTGGGTCTTTGTCGGATATATACGCCTCCCAACTCCCCCCCGGCCCACTGCCGTTGCTGTCGGGGTGGCTGAACGTTTTTTCTTTATTACGCCCATACCCCCAGTAACGGCTCGCCTTGGTGTCACCGGGGTCGCTGTACTCACTGCACTGCATCATGCGCTGGCCGTTGGTGGAGCCAAGCGCACTCTGGTGCCGCAACTGCCCGTCATAGCCGTTAATCGCCCAGATACGCGCCTCATAAAACCGCCGCCCATTCCCCGGCTTATTGTTCCCCACACAGCTCTGCATAATTTCCGTCCCCCGGGTGCCCACGCCACTGGGCTTCAGCATGCTGTAGCCGCTGCGGCAGCTCACCTCAATAATCGCGGAAGGCTCCCAGTACTCAATATCGTAAGCCCAGCCCTTGTGGTTCAACCAGCATCCGGTGCGCCGGCACGCGGAGATATAATTCCCCCAGCGCCGCGGGCAAGGCGCAATACAGCAAATCCCCTGTAACGCAGGCACTGGCATCCAGTTATAACTCATACAGCTCTCGCCCTGCGTCATCAGGTCGCCAATGCTCAACTTCGTCAGCGTCGTATTCGTCTCTTTCTGGAAACTCTGCACCGTCGGCATGTACTTCTCCATACCCTTACCAGTCTCGGCATTGGTCGCCTTACTGCCGTTCACGGTTTTGGAGAGCATTTTCATATACTCATCCGCATGCTGCTGCTGGCGCTTTTTCAACGCCTCCACATCCTTATCGGCCTGGTTCTGCACGGGGTTCGCGCCCATATCCTTGGCCAGCGCATTCACATCTTTCTGGGCTTGGCTTTGCACGCCATCGGCCGCTATCACCTCTGGGGCAATACAGCCCATGCTCAAGGCCAGCGCCAGCACCATCATCGGCCCACGGGCCTGCTTGAACATCTTCATACCTTTATCATGGGCCAATTCCGCAGTCATACAAGCCTTTCCCGCCAATCCTGCTCACCCGCTGGTGCCCAAATCCAACACTTTCCACCCGCCAGTTTGCACCCTAACACCTTGTGCCCTAAGCCCTTGTGTCCTATACCACCCCCATGAGCGCCCCCCACATGACTCCCAACATCATCTTCGCCATCGAAACCTCCTGCGACGAAACCTCCACCGCCATCGTCAACGTGGCCACGCGCACCATTCTCGCCCAGCACATCTATTCGCAGCTGCCGGAACACGCCCCCTACGGCGGTGTCGTCCCGGAAATCGCCTCCCGCGCCCACCTGGAACGCCTCCCCGACCTCGCCGCCCAAACCCTCGCCGCCGCAGGCCTGAACTGGCCGGACATCGACGCCGTCGCCGCCACCGTCGGCCCCGGCCTCACCACCGCGCTGGTGGTCGGCACCACCTTTGCCAAAACGCTAGCTATCGGCCTCGGTAAACCGTTTCTGGCCACCAACCATATCGAAGGACACGCCCTCTCGCCGCTCCTCGCGCAAACCGAGTCCGGCCACGCCCTCGCCCAGTCTTTCCTGCACGAAGGCCAGCCCTACCTCCTCCTCCTTGTCACCGGCGGCCACTGTCAGCTCGTCAACGTCACCGCCCCGGGCCACTACGAAACGCTCGGCAGCACCCTCGACGACGCCGTCGGCGAATGCTTCGACAAAGTCGGCAAACTCCTGAGCCTCCCGCACCCCGCAGGCCCCGCTATCGAGCAACTCGCCAAATCCGGCAACCCATCCGCCATCACGCTGCCGCACCCGAAAACCGACAACCCCCTCGCCTTCTCCTTCTCCGGCCTGAAAACCGCCGTCCGCGAACTCATCACCAAACACCAGACACCAGACACCACAACACTTAATCCCGCCGACCTCGCCGCCTCCTTCCAATCCACCGTCGCCACCATCCTCTCCCGCAAAACCGCCGCCGCCATCAAGCACACGGGCACGAAGCACGTCGTCGTCGCGGGCGGCGTCGCCGCCAACGCCACCATCCGGCAGGCGCTGCTGGAAACCTGCCAGTCCCTCGGCGTAACCCTCACCGCCCCACCACTCATCCTGTGTACCGACAACGCCGCGATGATCGCCTACGCCGCAGGCCTCCGCACCGCTTATGGCCTGGACACCGGCACCCTCGCCACCCGCGTCCTCCCCCGCTGGCCCCTCGAAGACATGTCAGCCCTAACCCCAACCTCTGCTCTCTAAACCAGAGAGCACAAAAAAGCCCGGCACACATGCCGGGCTTTTCAATCAGTCTAAGAGGTTACGCCGCGAACTTCGCGACGATATTCCGCAGGCTGGCACTCTGCCCCCGAAGCCCCGCGCACAGCGCGACAACCTCAACAGACGCCTTGTTCGGCGCAGCCTCAACACAAAGCTGCATGGCAACTTCGATGTATTTGTCGAGATGCACCGAAACACCCGGCACTTTCTCAGCAAGCGTGGAAAGGCCGGACCACAGCTTCATGGCACAGTCGTACGGATTGCTCTGGTCCATAAGGGCCGACTGCACTTCATGCAGCCCCAAACCGACGTCGAGACAAGACATAACATAGTCCTCGTCCTCAACGCCCACAGGTGCAGGCAAGAAGGATGTCACATCCTCCATAGCACCAAACTCAGCCCGGATGAGGGCCACAAAAACCTCAAGTCTCTGTTCAATCGTCACCACGGTAGTCTTCTCCTCGTCTGGCCCCCATCACGCAAGGGGCGTTGATGGAAGCCGCTTCGGCTGAAACGGCAATTTAATAAATGTCATTATGGAACGGGTCGTAGCAATTACAAGCCACCCCAATCGACCCCCAATTCTTACCGGAAGCTTAAAAAACAGGCATCTCCAACCCCATATAACCAACTGATATCAATACAAATCACAAATCACGCCCCCCGAATCACGACTTTCCCTCTTCACAAATCCGCCCCCCTCCCCTATATGAAGCCCATCAATTGACAATCGTCACAGAAATCCCTCCCCTCATGTATTTTCCCCCCAAGCTCAAGCTAAGCATCTTTGTCGTCACCATCTTTTTCGGCCTGTTCGGCCCCGCCGCCGCTCAGGAACGCCACAAAACGTGGGACTACCCCCCCTTCGGCGCGGACGATATCGCGCTCTACAAAGCCTTCGAAGCCTCCTGCTCCAAGTTCTCAGCAATGAAACCGGAGAAGAAGATGCACAGCAACCCCATCTACGGGACCGCGGGCCAGTGGCAGTCCATCTGCCGTAACGGCCTCGCCAAAAAGCCGGAACTGCTGGAGGACTACCTCAACACCCGCCTCACCCGCGTCAAGCTGGGCGGTGGCGAAGGCAAGTTCACCGGTTACTACAAACCGGTGCTGGAAGGCTCCCGCAAGCGCCACGGCGAGTACCAGACCCCCCTGCTCGCCAAACCGAAGGACCTCACCATCTGCAACGGCCAAACCGGCCAGAAACGCCCGGACGGCGGCTGCCGCAACCCCTACCCCAACCGCGCCGAAATCATGAAGAACATCGATAACTACAAGGTCATCCTCTGGCTGAAGGACCCCGTCGACGCATTCTTCATGCAGGTGCAGGGCAGCGGTACAATCGAACTCGACGACGGCTCCATCGCCCACGTCGGCTTCGCCGGTAAAAACGGCCACCCCTACATCGCCATCGGCAAAACCCTGCGGGATATGGGCGCGATCAAGGGCACCGTCACCGCACAGAAAATCCGCGAATGGCTCCGCGCCAACAAAGGCCCGGCCGCGGACGAAGTCCTCTACAGCAACCCCAGCTTCATCTTCTTCAAGGAAACCGCCATCGAGGCCCCCGGCGCCTTCGGGGTTACCCTCACCGCGGGCCGCAGTGTGGCTGTGGATAGGTCGCACATCCCCTTGGGCGTACCGGTCTTCATCAAGTCGAAGAACACCTTCGACGCCCTGCCATGGGAACGCATGATGATGGCACAGGACGTCGGCTCCGCCATCAAGGGCGCCAACCGCGGAGACCTCTACTTCGGCCACGGGGACCTCGCCGGTGAACGCGCCGGCGAACAAAACGCCACCGGCCAGCTCTACGCCATGGTACCGAAGGAAAACGTCGGTATGGACGCCGTCGCCGAAAAGGCCGAAAAGCCCGAACTGGCGGACATCCAGCCCGCCGCAGGCCCCACCGTCCAATAACCAATCCACAACCCAACCAAGGCCCCCTCAGGGGCCTTTCTCATCCCTCGAACGCCTCAGGTTTCCCGGGCTGCGGCACTCTCCATTTTTCCCAAAAATGGTAAGAGTGCCCAGACCCGGGATCCCCCGCGTCAAGCCTTCCAATCATCCCCCAGCAACACCCTCTCCCGAAGCCACCGCGCCAGCCGGATGGAAACTCCAAAACCCGAAGCGAAGCGGAGAGCCACGCCCAGCGTAATCACATTTTTGGTCACGCATCACCGTGCCGGCGCAACCCCTACCCCTCCAAAGCACTTCCCATAAATCAAATCCCCAACCCTCCCCCGCCTCCATGCCGGCGAAGGCCGGCATCCACGAACGGCGAAAAAACGTAAAGCCAGCAACCTCTCAAATCCCCCCACACCACCATGAATCCCTTAATCCATGAAACCCCTAACCCCACTTTCCATCCACTACCCCCCTACCTTCCTTACTTTCACCCTCCATGGTAACCAAAAATCCGCGCCCACAGCCAACTCCGCCTCAAAC